>CAZTZW010000365.1:0-3475 GCA_964618085.1 uncultured Elusimicrobia bacterium | reverse complement strand
CGGCGCAGGTCGTCGTCGTCCATCGCCGGGAGGTCGTCGTGGACCAAGGAGTAGGTGTGGATCATCTCCAGCGCGGCGGCCGTCTTGAGCGCCTTTCGCGGGGCCAGGCCGCAGCACTCCGCGGCCGCGAGCACGAGGGTGGGCCGCAGGCGCTTGCCGCCGGCGAACAGCGAGTAGCGCATCGCCTTGCGCACGGACTCGGGGAGGTCGGGCGTCGGGGCGAGGAGCTTGTCCATCGCGGCCTCGACGAGCGCCGTGTTCTTGTCCATCGCCCGAGCCAAGGTCGCGTTCAGACGGCCTCCAGGTACGCCTTGATGAATCGGGTCAGCGAGGTCATCGCGCGGCCGGTGCGCCAGCCCAGGCGCATGAGGCCGGGCAGGCGCGCGGGGCGAGAGAAAGCGAAGCGCGCGAGCGACGCGGCGTCCTCGCCCTCGGGGGCGTCGGCGGGCAGCTCCTCATCGATGCCGTCCAGCACGGCGCGGACGCCGATGACGGCGAGGGCGGTGCCGTGAGCCCAGCGGCGGATGGCCTGAGTCTCCATATCGCACGCGGCGGCTCGGTGTTCGGCGCCGAGCTTCCGTTTAGCGGCGGGTCCCAAGACGATGTTCGTATGGAGGATGCGGCCGAAGTGGAAGGGGAGCTTCATCGCCTTTGCGGTCTCGCGCATCGGAACGACGAGCTCGAGCTCCACCTCGTGCGGGTCGGCCACGACGTCGCCCGGCTTCACGTCGGGCTGCATCGCCCCGCACAGGCCGGCGGAGAGCAGGAGCTGATAGTCTCCGGCCACGATGGAGGCGTCGAGCGCGGCGGTCGTCTTCTGCGCGCCCATCCCGGTCTTGAGGAGGGTCACGGCGCGCCCTCCCACGGTCCCCTGCCAGCGGCCCTCACCGGAGGGGGACAGGCCCAGGCCTTTGGCCAGGGGTTCGGCTTCCCACTTGGTGGCGGCGGTGAGGAGGACGGAGCGGACGACGGTCCGTGCGTCGGGGGACAATGGAGACGGTTCGGCGGTCATGTGCATGTCGAGGGGCGGACGTATATTATACCCCATTCCCCCGACGGGTTTCTGGGTAGGGGGCTTGACAAAAGTCATATGTGAGTGTATACTCACTCACATGAGGCTCGAGATCGATGAGAAGAAGACGCGGACGGCCCTCCCGCGCATCATGCAGGCGGCCGTCCGCCTCTTCACCCAAAAGGGCATCGAAGGCACGACCATCAAGGACATCGCGGGCAAGGCGGGAGTGGCGGAGGGGGCTTTGTACCGCCATTTCGCCAGCAAGGACGAGCTCGCTTCTCACCTGTTCTCCACCAACCTGCAGCGCTTCACTGAGAGGGTCGAGACGCGCGTGGCGGCGGTGGCCGGGAGTTCCGCGAAGCTGCGTGCTTACGTGGAGGCCATCTTCGAGGAGTACGAGGCGGAGCCCGATCTCTTCTATTTCCTCATCCTGGCCGAGCACCGCGAGTTGGCTCCCGGCGCCGCGGGGAACCATCCCGGCAAACTCCTCGAGGGCATCATCCGCAAGGGGCAGGCGGCGGGGGAGATCCGCCGGGGTTCATATTGGGTGCTGGTCTCTCTCTGCGTCGGCGCGCTGCACCGCATCTGCATCCTGCGGCATGTCGGCGTCGCCGAAGGACCCCTTCCCGCTCAGTCCGACGAGATGCACGCGCTTCTGTGGAGAGCGCTGGAGGCATGAGCCATGAACGTGCCCGTCATCGTCCTTTCCGCGGCCGTCGCGATGGTCGTCGTGGAGCGACTGCGTCCGGGTCGCAGCTTCCCGGAGTCGGCCGGCTGGTGGGCGCGCGCGGCGCTGCTCAACGGCCTGCAGGTGGCGATGGTATTCCTCGGCGGCCGGCTCTGGGAGCCGTGGCTGCGGGAGCATCGTCTCTGGTCGGCTGACGCCCTCGGCACGGCGGGCGGCGCTCTCGCCGGCTACCTCGCCATCACCTTCGTCTACTACTGGTGGCATCGCTGGCGGCATGAGTCCGCCTTCCTCTGGCGCTGGCTGCATCAGGTGCATCACAGCGTGCAGCGTCTCGAGGTCATCTCGAGCTTCTACAAGCACCCTCTGGAGATCGCGAGCAACGGCGTCCTTTCCAGCGCCATCCTCTACCTCGTGGTCGGCGTGAGCGCCGAGGCGGCGGCTTTGGCGCTGCTGCTGACCGGGCTGGCCGAGTTGTTCTATCACTGGAACGTGCGCACGCCCCATTGGCTGGGCTACGTCATCCAGCGGCCGGAGAGCCATTGTTATCACCACGGTCGCGGCATCCATGGCAAGAACTACGCGGACCTGCCGCTGTGGGACATGCTGTTCGGCACCTTCCATAACCCGGAGTCGTGGGAGGCCGCGTGCGGCCTGGGCGCCGAGGAGGAGGGACGCCTCGGCGAGATGCTGCTCGGCGTCGACGTGAAGGCGCCCGCGCGGCCGAGCCGCGCCGCTTGGCGCGCGGCCTGGGCGCTCCTGTTGCTGGGACTCATGCAGATGTTCGGCGACCTTGCCGGCCTGTCCGGGCTCAAAGCCTTGGCGGGCGCGACCGCGGCCTCTCCCGCGCCGAAGGTGTTCTGCGCGGTGAAGGGCTACGAGACCATCTCGACGAAGGTCCGTCTCGAGGTCCTCGAGGACGGGCGGTGGCGGCCGACGCCGCTCTTCGAGGTCGGGCGCCTGAAGGGCCCTTACAATCGCCGCAACGTGTACGGGGCGGCGCTGGCCTACGCCCCCGTGATGGAGCCGGGCCTGCGCCGCGCGGTGTGGCGGCGGGGTCTCTGCGGCGAGGCGCGTCTGCTCGACGAGGCCGGGCTGGGCGAGTACAAGCGTTATGAGAAGCGGCTGGTGTACGCGACGCGCGACGGTCGGGAGATGGTGTTCCCGGTGGAGTGTCTATGAAGAACGGTTGGACGGGCGGTCAGTACAGTCTCGTCCGCGCGGCGCTGGGCGCGTATCTCGCCTCGCACTTCGCGGCGCTGCTGCCGTACGGCACGGAGGTGTTCTCGGGAGCCGGCGCGGTGCCCTCTCCAAGCCTCAGCGGCTACCACGGCTTCTTCCCGAACCTCCTCTTCCTGTTCGACTCGCCGTCGGCCGTCGCGGCCGGACTGCTCGCCGGCGTCGTCCTGAGCGTCCTCTTCGCGCTCGGGAGGCACGACCGTCCCGCGGCGCTGGGTCTGTGGTATCTGTGGGCCTGCCTGCTCGGCCGCAACCCGCTCATACTCAACCCGAGCATCCCCTACGTGGGCTGGCTGCTGCTCGCGCACGCGCTGCTGCTGCCGTCCGCGCCGTACGGGAGCCTGGATTCGCTCAAGCGCCCGGACCCCGGCGCAGGCTGGCGTTTCCCGCGCCCGTTGTTCGCGGCGGCGTGGGCGCTACTGGCGCTGAGCTACAGCTACAGCGGCTGGACCAAGCTGATGAGCCCGTCCTGGTGGGACGGGAGCGCGCTGGCCGTCGTGCTCTCCAATCCGCTCATGCGGGACAACGGCATCGTC
>CAZTZW010000364.1:0-3476 GCA_964618085.1 uncultured Elusimicrobia bacterium | reverse complement strand
GGGGCGATGTTTTAGAATGCCCCCGTTGTGGCTCCAGGACATCTAGACGGGCGCCAAGACCTTCCTGGGGGCGACCTTGGGGCTGCTGCTCCGGGCCCCGCGCCGCCACGACGCGCCCGTCGACCCCGCGTCCGTGCGCCGCATCCTCGCGGTGCGCCACGACGCGCGCCTGGGCAACCTCCTCCTGCTCACCCCGGCCCTGAAGCTCCTCAAGCTCGCCTTCCCGAAGGCCGCCGTCGACGTGCTCATCGCCGACGACTACGGCGAGGCCCTCGCGCGCAACCCGAACGTGGACGCCCTGCTCACCGCCGCGGGGCTGCCGGCCCTGCGCTTCAAGGGCTACGACCTCGCCATCGACTTCTCCCCGCAGCACGCCTTCTCGCTCTCGAGCGCGCTGTGGACCGCGCTCTCGGGCGCCCCGCGCCGCGTCGGCTTCGACCGCGGCGACGCGGCCCGCTTCCTGGGCGACCTGGTCCCGGTCCCGGCCGTCCAGGCGCACGAGACCGCCAACCTCGCCGCGCTCGTGCGCCACGCCGCTCCCGGCGCCGCCCTGCCGCCCGACGCGGACCTGCGCACCGAGTGGCATTTCGCCCCCGGCGAGCGCGAGGAGGGGGAGCGGACCTGGGAATCATGGGGCCTCGATACGCAGACCGTCGCCTTGTTCCTGGGCGCCCGCGCGGAGAAGCGCCTCGACCCTTCCTGGTTCCTCCAGCTCGCCGAGCGCGTCGTCCGCTCCGGACGCAAGGCCGTGCTGATGGGCGGGCCCGCCGAGCGCCGTATGATGGAAGGCCTGACCCTGCGTGCGGGCGTCAGCCTCGCGCCCTCTTTGCCGCTGCGCCGCTTCGCGGCCGCGGTCGCCTGCGCGCGCGCCGTGGTCTCCGCCGACACCGGCCCCATGCACCTGTCCGTGGCCGTGGGCACGCCGACCCTCCAGCTGTTCTCCCACACCGAGACCTGGCGCTTCGGCTACGCGCACCTGCCGGGGCACGCCGTGCTCGACACGCCGGGACGGCACGCGTCCGTCGACGAGGCGTGGGACGCGCTGACGCGCCTGCTGGCCTAGAGCTTCGGCCGCAGCCGGGCGATGTGGGCCGTCAGGGCCGTGTAGGCCTCGTCCACCGTGGTCTCGCGGCAGGACTCCCACTCCGGGCACACCGTGCCGCCGTGGCGCGCGCCGCGCGGGCGCCAGACGGCCTGCGTGTAGCCGGCGTAGAAGCCGAAGGTCGCCACGTCGAGCGCCGCGGCCAGGTGGGTCGTCCCCGTGATGTTGCAGACGAACAGGTCCATGCGCTTGAGCATGGCGCCGGTGACGCCCAGGCGCGCGGCCGGAAGGATGGGCACGGAGACCTTGAGGCGCGAGACGATCTCGGCCACCTTGTCGTGCTCGCCGGGCCCGCCCATGTAGTAGAGGTGGAGGGTCCGGTCGGCGAAGAGGCGGTCGGTCAGCTCGACGAACTTCTCCTCGGCCCAGCGGAACGAGAAGCGGTCGAAGTTGCCGGGGTGGATGAGGACCTTGAACCCGGGCTCCGTCGCGCGGGAGCCCAGCAGGCGGTCGGCCTCCTCGACGTCGGCGGCGGGCAGGCGCAGCTCGGGGTGCTGCTCGTAGGGCGCGCCGAACGCCTCGGCCAGGCGCGCGTAGCGGTCGTACATGTGCTCCTTCTCCCCGGGAGCGTTCACGAGCAAGGTGAAGGGGTTGGGGCCGCGGGGCTTGGCGAAGGCGACCTTCAGCGGGGCGCGCACCGCCTGCGCCAGCATGGTCGAGGTCTTGGAGAACGAGGAGTTCAGGTCGACCAGGATGTCCTCGCGTCCCGACAGCGTGCGCGCGAGCTTGAGGTGCGCCAGGATGTCCAGCGGCTTGGCCAGGACCACGGTCTCGTCGACGAAGGGGATGAGCGGCGGCACCTGCACGCCGCGCCAGCCGATGAAGAGGCGGATGCGCGCCTTGGGGTAGCGGCGGCGCAGGGCGCGCAGGAAGGGCGTCGCGACGATGAGGTCGCCCACGCGCCCGATGTAAAGACAGGAGATGCGCTCCGGCACGCCTTGATTATACCTACTCGTAGCGCAGCGCTTCGATGGGAGAGAGCAAGGACGCCTTGCGCGCGGGCCAGAAGCCGAAGACGATCCCCGTCCCGGCCGAGAAGACGAAGGCCAGGATGACCGAGCCCGGCGTGACGACCGCCGCCCAGCCCGCGAACGTCGACAGGACGAAGGCGATGCCCATCCCGAGCAGGATGCCGATGACGCCGCCGCAGGTGGACAGCGCCGCGGCCTCGACGAGGAACTGGATGAGCACGGCGCGGCGCGTCGCGCCGATGGCCTTGCGCAGGCCGATCTCGCGCGTGCGCTCGGTCACCGAGACGAGCATGATGTTCATGATGCCGATGCCGCCCACGACCAAAGAGATCGTCGCCACGATGCTCAAGAGGAGGGTGAAGATCTTGGAGGTGCCGGTCAGCGCGCTCTGGATCTCGGCCATGTTGCGCAAAGTGAAGTCGTCGTCCTTGTAGTCGGGGAGGCGGTGGCTCTTGCGCATGAGGGCGCGCACGGCGGCGATGACCGCGTCGGTCTGGTCGGCCGCCGTGGCCTCGATGGCCACCATGCTCAGGTACTGCCGCCCCAGGACGCGCTTCATGCCCGTCTTCAGCGGGACGAGGATGCGGTCGTCCTGGTCCTGGAACCCGGTCGAGCCCTTGCGCGGCAGGACGCCGATGACGCGGAACTTCACGTGGTCCACGTTGATGGTCCGGCCGACGGGGTCCTCCTCGCCGAACAAGGCGGTCACGACGGTGGGGCCGAGCACGGCGACGCGCGCCATGGCCTCGTTCTCCGCCGGGGTGAAGAAGCGGCCGTAGTAGGGCTCGGCGTTGCGCATCTGCGCGTAGACGGGCTCCACGCCGGACACGCTGGTGTTCACGTTCTTGTCCCGGTAGACGACCTGGGCGTTCCCGCTCACCTCGCCGGCCGCGCGCGAGACCCCCGGGTGGGCGCCCCGGATGGCCGCGACGTCGTCGAGCGTCAGGCGGCTGAAGGAGCCGGCCGCCCCGCGCGCGCCGCCGCCGCCGCGCGGCGTCTGGGGGGAGAGGATGATGAGGTTCGAGCCCAGGCTCGAGAGCTGGCGTTCCACCGACTGCTGGGCGCCCCTGCCCACCGCGAGCATGGCGATGACCGCGGTCACGCCGATGAGGATGCCGAGCATCGAGAGCGCGCTGCGCAGCTTGTTGGCCCGGATGGCGCCCAGCGCCGAGCGCGCGTGCTCGACGAGCTCCTCGAGGCCGAGCTCGCGGACCTTCGGGAGCTCGGTCAAGGTCGCCGGGGCCGGACGCGCGGCGACGGCGGCGCCGCCGGAGCGGCCGCCGGCCTCCGCGCGGGACTCGTTGCGCTCGTCGGCGACGATGCGGCCGTCCTTGATGCGGATGACGCGCTTGGCGTAGGCGGCGATGTCGGGCTCGTGCGTCACCATGATGACCGTCTGGCCC
>CAZTZW010000363.1:0-3496 GCA_964618085.1 uncultured Elusimicrobia bacterium | reverse complement strand
GAAGGCGACGGCCGCGTAGCGCCGGCCCCGCGTCCAAGAGGCCGCCGCGGCCAACAGGGCGCCGTGCGGGCGCAGGAGCGCGCCGGCCGCCGCGAGCGCGGGAGGCGCCCCGCCGATGACGAGCACGGACACGGCGGCGTAGAGGATGTCGGGCATGGCCACGCCCGCCCAGCCGACGAGGACGTGGTTGAACGCGACGAAGGCGGCGGCGAACGGCGCCGCTTCCTCGCCGACCAGGCGGCGGGCCAAGCGCCAGGTCGCCCAGACGAGGAGGGCGGCGGCCGCCAGCGAGACCGCGCGCAGCAGGCCCCAATGCGGCGAGAGCAAAGCGACGGGCAGCGCCATCAGAGCGGGGAAGCCGGGAAGCGGGTCCGTCACCGGGACGCCGCCCGGCCCCGGGACGGCGTAGCCGCCGCCCAGCAGGTTGCGCGCCAGCAGCAGGTGCAGGGCGTCGTCTGAGGCCGCGCCCAACGGTGTGCGCAGGGCGGCCGCTATATGAAGGAACGCCGCGCCGAGCGCGGCCGCGAGAGGCATGCGGGAATATTCTATGATACGCCCGTGCTCAAGAACGCTTTCGAACGCCGCGCCGCCGCCGTCCTGCTGGTCGCCGCCTGCGCTGTGGGCTCGGTCCTGCTCGCGGGCCGCACGCGCAAGCCCTTCTCCCCCGACGCCCCGACCTTCCGCGTGAAGGGGCCCGCCGACGCCAAGATCGTCATCGTCGAGTTCTCCGACTTCGAGTGCCCGGCCTGCCGCTACGCCGAGCCCATCCTGCGCGGCCTCCTCAAGATGCACGAGGGCAAGGTCCGCTTCGTCTTCAAGAACTTCCCCTTGGACCGCATCCACCGCTGGGCCCGCCCCGCCGCCGTCGCGGCCGAGTGCGCCGGCAAGCAGGGCAAGTTCTGGGAGCTGCACGACAAGCTCTACGACGAGCAGGAGAAGTGGGCGAAAGAGAGCGACGCCATCAAGTCTTGGGAAAGCGCCGCCAAAGAGATGAAGCTCGACGTCGCCGCCTGGAAGGCCTGCATGGCCGACCCCGCCGTCGACGCCGCCGTCTCCAAGGACTACCAGGACGGCCTCGACGCCTGGGTGGGCTCGACCCCGACCTTCTTCATCAACGGCCGGCGCTTCATCGGCGCGCAGCAGCTCGGCGAGCGCGGCGGCCCCTTCATCGAGCGGGAGCTGAAGAAATGACCGACCAGCACAAGTCCTGGCTGGGCCTCCTCGGCCGGCTCGTCGTGGGCGGGGTGCTCGTCTACGCGGGCGCCGGCAAGGCCGCCGGGCCCTCCGAGGAGTTCGCCCTCATCATCTCCTACTACCAGCTCCTGCCCAAGGACATGGTCATGACGGTCGCCGCCTTCCTGCCCTGGGTCGAGGTGTTCCTCGGCTGGGCCCTGCTGCTCGGCGTGTTCCGGCGCGCCGCCGCGTTCGGCGCCACCGCGCTGTTCGGCTTCTTCCTGCTGGCCCTGACCTCGGTGCTGGCGCGCGGCATCGAGCTGCCCAACTGCGGCTGCTTCGGCGACGCCATGCACTTCACCATCCCGCAGGCCCTCCTCTTCGACTCCGTCATGCTCGCCCTCTGCTGGGCCGCCCTGCGCTACGGGAGCCTGCTCAGCCTGGACAAGTGGGCCGACGGGGGCTATACTCCCCGCGGATGACGACCGCGAAGAAGCGCGTCTTGGCCGTCGATGACGACGCCTCCGTCTGCGAGTTCTACCAGCAGACGCTCAGGCTCCTCGGCTACGACGCCGAATGCGCGCCGGGCGCGGCCAAGTCCCGCGAGGCCATCGAGAAGCGCCGCCCCGACCTCATCTTGATGGACATCATGATGCCCGACCAGGACGGCATCAGCTTCACCCGCGAGCTGCGCGGCGACCCCAAGACCTCGGACATCCCCATCATCGTCTGCTCCGGCCTGGCCGACGCGGGCACGCTCAACGACGCCCTACTCTTCGGCGCCGTCGACTACATGGTCAAGCCCATCGACGTCGACGCCCTCCAGTCCAAGATCGAGCGCACCTTCGCCGCGCTCGAGCGCCGCAAGAAGTCCGCCTAACGGCCGGCGCCCCCGTAAGACCTGTAAGCTGGGTCTATTGTCATGGGTCCTAGGACCCCCCCGGAAGAGGGCCCACCGCCCCTGTCGCCGACCCCCTCTGACTGGTATCTTCATGGCATGCCTCTGCCTCCTCCTCGCGCCGCGGGTCCGCTGATCGCCCTCTCCACGGACTTCATCCGCGCGAAGGAATACTTCGAAGCCATCATCGCCTCCAGCGGCGACCTCATCTGCACGACCGACGTGCGCGGGCGCATCGTCTACTTCTCGCCCGGCGCCGAGGCCATGCTGGGCATGCCCGCCGCCAAGGCCGTCGGCATGCCCGCGCATGACCTCTACATCGGCGGCCGCGCCGACGCCGAGCGCATCATGCGCCTGCTGCGCGAGAGCCCGGCGGGCCGCGTGCAGAACCTCGAATTGAAGATGCGGAAGGCCGACGGCTCGACGCTCCACGCGAGCCTCTCCGTCTCCTACCTCAAGGACGGCCGCGGCCGCGTCATCGGCACCCTCGGCATCGCCAAGGACATCACCGACCGCGTGCGCCTCGAGGAGAAGCTGCGCGAGCTCTCCCGCACCGACGACCTCACCGGCCTCTACAACCAGCGCCATCTCCACGACCGCCTGCGCGAGGAGGCCGCCCGCGCCCTGCGCCAGAAGCAGCCCCTCTCTCTCGTGCTCTTCGACCTCGACGGCTTCAAGCAGGTCAACGACCGCCTCGGCCACCTCGAGGGCGACCGCCTCCTGCGCGCCTTCGCCGCCGCGCTCTCCGACAACATCCGCCGCGAGGTGGACTCCGCCTTCCGCTACGGCGGCGATGACTTCGTCATCCTCCTGCCCGACACGGCCGCGACCTGGGCCGGCACGGTCGCCCGCCGCGTGAGCAAGGCCGCCGCCGCCGCGCTCGCCCCCAAGGGCGTCACCGCGAGCTGGGGCGTCTCCTCCTTGCCCAAGGACGGCGACGTGTCCCGCCTCGTGCGCGACGCGGACTCGGCGATGTTCAGCATGAAGTCCGGGAAAGAGAACGTCCGCCTGCGCGGCACGGCCCTCGCTCGGGCCTTCTCCGAATCCCGCTCGAAGCGGGTCTAGGCTCGCGACGAGCGCCGGGCATTCCTTTCTATACGGGGCGGGTCCTGTCTCCCTCCGTCATGACGCCTGCGGGCGGCCGCGAGAGCCCCTATCGCCCGGCTACGACGCACTCAGAAAACCGCGGCGTCCTCGGCGTCATGACGGAGGGAGCCACCCGCCCCTTTAGAGGATGCCCGGCGCTCTTAGCATCCTTTTGCCCGGCATCGAGCGTGCTTCCCCAAAACTCGGTTCATGGCTGCCGCTTCGCGGCCTCTTAGGGAAACGGCTAAGGAGTCCCTTTGATAGGGGCGTCTCCATATGACCCAGGCGGCGCGGCGGATGCGACGCGGTTGGGTGACGGGTCGACGCGCGCGCCGAGGA
>CAZTZW010000362.1:0-3518 GCA_964618085.1 uncultured Elusimicrobia bacterium | reverse complement strand
GGTCGACGCGGCGGCGGCCGCCGACCCGTGGCGCGGCGGCGCGGCCGACCCGCACGCGGCCGCGCGCAAGCACCTGCTGGCGCCCCTGAAGGACGGCAAGGTGCCCGCCGACTTCATCGAGTCCTTCGGCCGCTACCAGCAGATGGGCGACCCGAACCTCTCCTTCGACGCGCTCAAGGCGTTCACGCCCGCGGTCGCCAACCCCTTCGTCACCGGCCCCGACGCGGCGCGCGCGCTGACCGGCATCGGCCTCGTCGCCCGCGAGGCCCCCGCCGAGCGCGCCCGGGAGCTCGCGGTGCTGGCGTTGACCAAGAACCGCTTCCTGGCCCCCGAGCTCGAGTCCCTGCGCGTCTTCACCTTGCGCGACGTCGGCGTCGCGACCACGAACAAGGAGGTCGCGGCCCGCATCCTCAAGAGCCTGGCCGCCGACGCGGGCGCCAAGCGTGAGGGGCCGGCCGGCGAGGCCCTGGCCGCCGTCGAAGCCGCGTGGAAGAAGAACTACGGCGTGCCCACTCCCGGCGACGCGGCCAAGAACGCCGCGAGCAGCGAGAAGTGGCTCAAGAAGGGCTTCATGGGCCTGCTCACCGGCCTCATCCCCGTCGGCATGGCCGTCATGGGCTGGTTCCCGACCGAGATGCCGACGTGGCTGCCCTTCCTGAGCTTCATGAACCCGCTCATGCCCTACCTGCCCTACATGGGCCTGGCCTTCGCCGTGATCTACCTGGGCCTGGGCGCGTACTTCAAGCTGCGCGCCGGTCCCAAGCGCTGACGCAACCGCGCTTCTCATCCCCGCCGCATCCCCGCAACCGGCCTTCTGGACATTAATACCCGCGCCGCGCGGGGTCCTATGCTCCTGTCGTCCGGCCAGCGCTCCCGTTATCCTATGGGGGACGCTAGACGGCAGGAGGCGAACAGATGGTCATGAATGGATGCCGCACCAAAGTATTGTTGATGACGGCGCTGGTGCCTATGTTGTGCGGTAGAGCGCGCGCGACGGGCAACGAATCGTTGAGCGCGCGGGCCGGCGTGGATTTCTCGGCGATGAGGCCGACGGCGGTCGATGACGCGGTCGACGCCGCCGGCGCGATCGCCGGGAATCATATCGCCTTCGCGTCCTTCGAGCCTTCGAACAAGACGCCCGCGGGCGTGCCGGTTCCCTCTCGCTCCGCCCCGCCGGACATAGGCGTCAGCGACACGAAACGCTGCGTCGAGAGCCTTCCTGACGGGGCGGTGAAGGCGGGCTTCATCTACGGCGCGGTCGCGGGGGCGTTGAGCGCCGGGATCGTCGGGGGCATCGCCTCCATACCGTTCGTGACTCCGGTTGGAGCCATCCCCGTGGGCCTGGCCGCGGCGGTCGGCGGGGGCGCGGCGGGCGCCACGGTCGGCGCCGGCGTCGTGAGAGGCGGCGCTTGGTTGGTATGCGCAACGTATCACTTCACCTTCCCGAACCGCTGATCGTATGAAGAACGCCGCTCTCGCCGTGCTCGCTCTGACTCTGGCCGTTCCCGCCTCCGCCGTGCGTCTGGGCTCCTTGGCTCAGACGGCCCATCTTCCTGCCGCGTGGGTGGGACCCGTCGGCGTCGCCCTCGTTCAGGTCCAGCCGGGCACGAATCCGGGATTGTCCTCGTTGGCCTCCATTCAGAACGCGACGCAGCGGCAGAGCGCATTGGCGCCGCTGTTCAATCGGCTCGAAGCCAACGGCTGGACGCCCGATTCCTTCGCGGCGGCCGACCCAGACGAGCGATCCATCGCCATGGGACGAGCCTCCGATGAGGCGCGGTCGGCGTTGGAACTCAACCTCCTGGATACGTCCAAAGAAACGATGATCCTCATCAAGGAGCTCGAGGAGCGCCCCGTCACGCCGAGCGAGGAGGAGCGCCTGAACGTCATGACGGATGATCTCGTGGCCGCGCGCGACGTCTATGCCGCTTATCTAGATAGGTCGATGTACCGGGTCGTCGCCATCGCGGCGACGCAGGCCGTGCGCCAGTTCGCGGAGGGGCGCGTTAGGCGCGTCCTCGGCGGCGCCTCCCGGGTCGCGGACGCGCTCGGCACGACCGCAACGAGCTTCGACGGCGCGCCGGTCTCCTGGGCCGCGCTGGAGCCCGTCCGGTGCTCAGGGCTGCTCCCCGCGTCGCGGAAACTCTCGATGGGCGAGGCCGAGAAGCCCGGCGGGGTCGAGGATATCGAGCGCCTCTTGCTGGAGCACAAGGACGACAGGTATTTCCAGCTGAACCTCATATTGAAGCTCCAGAACAACGAGAGGGCCGCGCGCAACGCCGGCCGCGCAATCGCCGCGATGAACTATTGGCAGGCCATCGGCCAGACCGGTCTCGCCTCTTCCTTCGAGGCGGTCCGCCGCGAAGCTTCCGACGCCGTCGGCCGAATCCGCGCGGAGCGGGCTGCCGACGCGGGACCGGCTACCGCGCCGAGCAAGCTCTCTCCGCGCGGCGCCGATAAGCCCGGATGGATCGAGAGCTTCGAGAGCATGCTCGAGGCGCGCAAGAAGGTCTCATCTGCCATGCCCCGTGGCGCGGGCCTCAAGTGGCTCGTCACGGCGGCGGCGGCGGGCGGAGCCGCGACCTCGGTCTTCAGCGCGTACATAGCGACCCAGATGGGTCCGTTCCTTGGGCCGTACGCGATGCTCGTCGCCCTATTCATCACGCTCGCGACGTCGGCTCTCGGCTGGATCTCGCTGCGGCTCTGGATGAGGAAAGCCGGGGCCTGACGGCGCTCAGCGGCCTCGCAGGTCGGCGATCTTCGACTCGAGCAAAGCCTTGGTCTCGGGCTTAGGGTCGAGGTTCATGGCCTTGAGGAAGAGGCGCAGCGCGTACTCGTTGCTGCCCTCGGCCAGGCTGATGAGGCCCAGGCCCACGTAGGAATCGGTGACGGTCCCGTCCGTGACCTCGCGGTGCCGCGGCGCTCCCGCAGGCGCACCCGGCGCGGGTCCTGGTGCAGATGCTCGGGATGACGCCCAGAAGCGCGAACAGCACCGCTTTTCTCATGGAGAAGGAAACGCCTTCCCCACATTGCCCCGGAGCCGGCCGATATCAAGGCCTAGGCCGGCCGCCCTTGAGGCGTAATTCAGGCAATAAAAAGACCGGCCCCCGCTCTCGCAGGGGCCGGTTTTCCGGGCTGACGCCCAGCCGTCTTAGTACTTGAGGTTGTGGTCGACCTTCACGCCGGGGCCCATCGTCGAGCTCAAAGTGATCGACATCATGTAGACCCCTTTGGCCGCGGCGGGCTTGGCCTTGGTGATGGCCTCGAGCACGGTCCGCGCGTTGCCGGCGATCTTGTCCGGGGAGAAGGAGGCCTTCCCGACCGGGACGTGGATGATGCCGTAGTCGTCGACCTTGTACTCCACGCGGCCGGCCTTGAGCTCCTTGACCGTCTTGGCGACGTCCATGGTCACCGTGCCGGACTTGGGGTTGGGCATGAGGCCCTTGGGGCCGAGGACCTTACCGAGCTTGGACAGGTCCTTCATCATGTCCGGGGTGGCGACGAGGACTTCGAAGTCG
>CAZTZW010000361.1:0-3529 GCA_964618085.1 uncultured Elusimicrobia bacterium | reverse complement strand
TCGGCGCGTCGGCGGGAGCGACGAGCGGCGCGGGCGCGAGCGCCGGCGCCGCGGTCAGCGACGGCACGGTGAACGCCGCCAGGCTGACGGGCGCGACGCCCGTGAGCGCGGGCGCGGCCGGTGCGGTCTGGATGTTCGTCCCGGCCTTGGTCGTGACGCGGCCCGCGCGGTTCGCCCAAGCGGGGTCGACCTCGGCCAGGAGCAGCGCGGCGGCGAGCGCCGCGCGCGCGGACCTATCTAGGAAGGAGGGGCTTCCCGGGGCCATACGTCCCCAGTGTAGACCCTTAATCGCGTTTCTGGTAGGGGTCGAAAGTCCTAATTCGAAAATGGAGCCGACGGCCCCCTGGCACGGAGAGCGTCCCGGGCCTATACTGGGGACATGGCCCCCCTTTCCCGAGCCGGCTTCCTCCTGCTCGCGCTGGCCGTCGCCGTCTCGGCCGGACCCGCTCCCGTCCGGCCGGTGCGGATGGCGCCCATCGCCGACTTCGCCGCGGCGCACCCGGGCTTCCGCGCCTCTCTGGTCTCGCAGATCAACCTCGCCGGCGCGCTCAGCGCGGCGCCCCAACTCTCGCTGACCCCGCTGCTCGCCCCCGCGCCGACGCCCGGAGACCTCTGGACGCCGCAGGCCTCCCAGTTCGTCGGTTCCCTCGTCGCCTCTCCCGCCGCCGCCGCCGAGGCCGCGCCCCAGCTGGCCGCGCTCGTCGGGCCGGAGGCCGCCGCGAAGCTCCAGGCCGCGGCCGCCGCCTTCGCCGAGCGCCGTACGGCCGATCCCGCGCTCGACGCCGAGCTCGAACGGCTGAGCAAGGGCTTCGACATCCGCGACCTTTCCGCGGTGGAAGGCTTCGCGGCATCCTTATATGACAACATCTCGCGCCGCCCTTCGGACGCCGGGACGTCGACCGTGGCCGTGCCCGACGGCCCGGGCCGCGCCCCGCTGGTCACGCTCTCGCGCCCCGGCCAGAAGCCCGCGATGTCCCCGGCCGAGCTCGCGGCCTACGTCGAGAAGAACAAGGAGGTCAGCCCCCGCGGCCTCGTGCGCGTGGCCTTCGCCTCCGGCGACTATCGTCCGGAGTACCGCGAAGCCCTACGGGCTCTCAAAGTCAACCGCGTGACCATCAAGAACCCCTCGCGCGCCGAGATCGACCGTCTCGCCGGCGACGAGCACGACTTCCGCCTGGTCTCCGAGAAGGTCCGCTGGGTGATGACGACCCGCACCATGGACCAGCACATGGCCGACCTGGCCGACAACTCCAAGGGCGGCAAAGGCTCCAACGCCAGCCAGTTCCGCAAGTCGCTCGAGAAGGCCCGCACCCTCACGGTCAAAGGCCCCTCCGTGCTCACCGTCGAGGACTGGGAGGAGTGGTACAAGATCTACGAGCAGGAGGTCGTCGGCGTCGACAACGCCACGGGCCGCGTGGGCCGTCGCGCCGTCGAGCAGGACATGGCGCGCAAGCTCGGCGCCGAGAAGCTCGCGTCGGAAGGCTGGTACGGCGCCTTCTACTACGACGCGGAGGGCAAGATGGTCGGCGGCGACATCTACAAGGCTCTGCCCGAGCGCGGCCTGTTCGTCAACGGCTACGCGGCCTACCGCGCCTCGCTCAAGCCCTTCAGCCCGGCCGTGCGCGCCTTCGACATCGGCATGGCGCTGGCCGCCGAGAAGAACCAGCCTCTGTTCAGCTTCGGCATGGACACCAACATGGGCGGCTACGACTACAGCCTGGGGCTGATGGCGAACAAGGCCGGCTTCCTGCTCGAGCCCTTCCCCGAGGGCGACGTGCTCCTCTCCTCCATGATCGACGACTCGCCCATCGCCTCCGTCGTCAATGGCCAGGGCCACACGGCCGGCTACGGCTACTTCGGGGTGTCCGACGCGCTCAAGGAGCGCTACCTCGCGGAGCTGGAGGCGGGCCGCCCCAAGCCGGCCGACCAGCTGCTGGGCCGGGCCTTCCGCCGCGACGGGGACACGGTGCGCGCCCAGGACGGGATGACCTCGGCGGAAGCCACGCTGTACTGGCACTACCAGGGGACCTCGCCGGACTCGCTGCGCACCCCTCGCGGCGTCCGCGTCGAGCGGCGCCGGATGACGACGCCGCCGTCCGTCGCGACGAACCCCTAAGGGCGCGTCAGCGGCCGTCGAAGGACGGGAGCGAGACCTTCTCGAGCAGGCTCTTCATCCGCCGCGGGTCCGGCATGTTCAGCGGGGCCTGCGGCGCCTGAGGGTTCGAGAAGCGGACGTCCGCTTCGAAGACGACGGCCGCGGCGCGGGGCGTCTTGACGATGGCGAAGGGGTGGGTCACCACGGTGGCCGCGAAGTTCGAGGGCGCGCGCTGGACCGGCTTGTAGTAGACCACGAGGCGGGAGGCGTCGAGAGGGTCGGCGGAGACCTTGACGTCCACCTTCACGCCGGCGGTGAGGGTCTGGCCGAGGAACACCGCGGCCACCTGCTCGGTATCGAAGGACACCGCGGGGACTTCCTGGCCGGGAGCGTGGCGCTCCCACAGGGCCTTCCAGGAGGCCTCGTCCTTGACGACCTCGGTGTGGAAGCTGCGCACGCGGCTGTGCTGGCCCTCGAGGCGCTCCCACGGGGCGGCGGAGGCGGGAGCGGCGGCGAGGAGGGCGAGGCCGAGGAGGACGTTCTTCATGACTCGATTCTATGAAGGCTCCGAGCGACCCCTCGCGGGCCGCTGGGCCTGGACAGCGGACGTCAGGCGGCCTACACTATCCCAGGCCTATAGACCTAGATTGCTATAATGACATCATGAGCTCCCGAGCCCTCCTCGCCGCCCTGTGCCTGACCGCCTGCGCCACGGCCCCGTCGGCCGCGGGCCGCGAGATCCGCCTCAGCCCCGGGCAGGCCCTCGAGGTCGGCCGCAAGATCTTCCGCAACGAGGCCGGCGGCAAGGTGGAGCGCCTCACCCACTGGAACCAGAACGAGGACTTCCCCTCCATGGGCATCGGCCACTTCCTGTGGTACGTCCCGGGCCGCCCCGGCCGCTTCACCGAGACCTTCCCGGGCCTGCTCGACCATCTCGCCGGACAGGGCGTGACCTTGCCGGCCTGGCTCCAGGGCTCCCCCCGCCCCGGCTGCCCGTGGAACGACCGCGCTTCCTTCTATAGCGACTTCGACGGACCGCGCCTCAAGGAGCTGCGCGGCATCCTCGAGAACACCATCCCCCAGCAGGCGCAGTTCATCGCCCGGCGCCTGGAGCAGGCCCTCCCCAAGGTGCTGGCCGCCGCGCCCGCCGCCGACCGCGCCAAGCTCGAGCAGCGCTTCTACAACGTGGCCGAGGTCCCCAACGGCGTCTACGCGTTAGTGGACTACGTGAACTTCAAGGGTGAGGGCGTCAACGCCAACGAGCGCTACAACAACGAGGGTTGGGGACTGCTCCAGGCCCTCCAGCTCATGGACGACGCCAACCCCGGCCAGCCGTCCGTGGAGTCCTTCGCCCGCGGCTGCGACCGCGCTCTGACCCGCCGCGTCCAGAACGCCCCGCCCGAGCGCCGCGCCGCCGAGAACGGCTGGCTCCCC
>CAZTZW010000360.1:0-3537 GCA_964618085.1 uncultured Elusimicrobia bacterium | reverse complement strand
GGGTTTGCGGGGTCCGAAGGATTTTTCGATTTCGCGCACGGCCTTGAGGAGCCGCGAGTCGGCGGTCCAGCGGTAGACGGGGCGGCAGTCCGGCTTCACGTCGTCACGGTCGTCCATGTTCCCTCCTCAGGCGACGGCGGTCTCCACGACGGGCTCGGCCGGCTTCCCGGCGGAGCGCGGCGTCTTCTCGATCCCGCCGGCCCGGCGCGCGACGCCCAACGACCAGCGACGGAAACGCTCCAGCAAGGCATAAGCGGCGGGGACGACGAACAAGGTCAGCAGCGTGGAGCTGATGATGCCGCCGACGGCGGTCACGCCCATGCTCGTGCGCTGGGCCGAGGCCTCGTTGAGGCCGACGGCCACCGGAATCATGCCGGCCACCAGCGCGAACGACGTCATCAGGATGGGACGCAGCCGGTCGCGGCCCGCCTGGACGACGGCCGCGGACTCCTCCATCCCCCCGTCGGTGAGCTGCTTGGTACGGTCCACCAGCAGGATGGAGTTCTTGGTCGCGATGCCCAGCAGGAGGATCATGCCGATCATCGAGTAGACGTCCAGCGACTTGCCCGTCGCCCATAGGGCGAAGAACCCGCCGCTGGCGGCGAGCGGCAGCACGAGCAGGATGGTGAAGGGCGTGATGAAGGACTCGTAGAGGCTGGCGAGCACCAGGTAGATGAAGAACATGCCGAGCAAGGAGGCGATGGCCATGTTCATGACCAGCTCCTCGAAGTTCTCGGCCTGGCCCTCGAAACGGTAGCTCACGCCCTGCGGCGGCTTGAGCTCGCCGTCGAGCAGCGCCCGGAAGTCGGCCATCACGCCGCCCAGGCCCGGGCCGTCGGGAGCGACGTCGGCCTCCAGGCGCACCGAGCGGGCGCGCCCGGAGCGGTTGACCGTCGAGGGCGAGCGCCCGGGCACCAGCCGCACCGCGTCCGAGAGACGCACGATGCGGCCGTTGACGTTGGGCACCGCCGCGGAGGCGAAGGACGCCTCCAGGTCGCGCTGGTCCTCCTTGAGTCGGGCGCGCACGTCGTACTCCCGCCCGTTGAGGCGGAAGACGGCCGGCGTCTCGCCCTCGATCTGGGCGCGGAGCTCGCGTCCCACGAGCGCGGTGGATAGGCCGAGGCGCTTGGCCGCGGCGTCGTCGACAACGGCGCGGACCTCCGGCTTGCCCGGCTTCTCCGACAGGTCGGGCTCGAGGAGGCCGGGATGATCCTTCAGGCGCGCGTAGGCCTTGTCGGCGAACTCGCGGAGCACCTTGGCGTCCTGGCCGAGGAAGACCAGGTTGAACGGCCGCTCGCCGGCGCCGAAGTCGTCGTAGTCCTTCACGGCCGGACGGTAGGCGGCCAGGGACTTGAGCTCCTCGCGGACCAGTTCCTTGAAGCGCGTGGTGTTCATGGAGCGCTCGCGACGCGGCACCAGCTCCACGTAGAAGTCGGCCTTGTGCGACTCGTTGTCGAGGGTGCCGACCGTGAGCTTGGTCGTCTTCACCTCGGGGTGGGCGCGCAAGAGAGCGTCCACCTTCTCCGCGGCCGCGGCGGTGGCGGGGATGCTCGTCCCGGGCTCGAGCTCGAGGGTCACTGCGAACAGTCCGATGTCCTGCGGAGGCAGGAAGGTCTTGGGTACGAAGGCCGCCGCGACCAGGCTCAGGACGAACACCGCCAGCGCCCCGCCCAACACGGGCCCGGGCCGGCGTCCCCAGCCGCGCAACGACGCCGCGTAGGCGTCCTCGAGCCTCGACTGCCAGCGGTCGACGGCCGCCACCGCGCGGGCCACCGGGCCGTCCCCCTTCGGCGCGTGCGCTCCGCCTCCCGCGAAGTAGGCGGAGAGCATGGGCGCGATGGTCAGCGCGTCGAAGAGGCTGATGGCCATCGCGAAGACCACGGTGAGCCCGAACTCCTTGAAGAACTGACCGACCACGCCGTTGAGGAAGGCGATGGGCAGGAACACGGCGGCCACCGCGGCCGTCGTCGCGACGACGGCCAAGGACACCTCTCGCGCGCCGTTGAGCGCGGCCGAGACGGGCTCCTCGCCGGCCTCCTGCCGCTTGAAGATGTTCTCGCGCACGACGATGGCGTCGTCGATGAGCAGTCCGACGGCCAGGCTCATGGCGAGCAAGGTCATCATGTTGATGGTGAAGCCGAAGAAGTACATGAGGACGAACGCCCCGAGCAGGGAGTTGGGGATGGCCAGGCCCGTGATGAGGGTCGAGCGCGCGCTGCCCAGGAAGAAGAAGACGACGATGAAGGTCAGCACGATGCCGACCATGATGGTCTCTTGGACGTCCCAGATGTTGTCGCGGATGGCCTTGGAGCGGTCCATCACGACCGTGAGCTTCGGCGCGCCCGGACGGGAAGCGACCTCCTCCTGCAGCTTGGCCAGGCGCTCCTTGACCGCGGCGACGACCGCGAGAGTGTTGGAGCCGGACTGGCGGTACACCTGCACGTACAGGGAGGGCTTCCCGTTCCAGAAGGCGCGCGTGCGCTCGTCCTGCAGGCCGTCGACGACGTTCCCGAGGTCGCGGACGCGGATGGGCACCTCGTTGCCGCGGAAGGCCACGACGACGGAGCCGATCTCTGCCGGGTCGGAGAAATCGCCGAGCGTGCGGAACAGGCGGTCGCCGCCGCCGCGCGTCACACGGCCGGCGGGCGTGTTCTTGCCCGCGGCGCGCAGGGCGTCGGAGACCTGCGCCGCCGAGACCTCGCGCCGCTTGAGCTCGGCGCGGTCGAGCTCGGCGCGGATCTCGCGCTTGCGCCCGCCGATGACCTCGACGAGGCCGACCTGGGGCACCTGCTGGAGCGCGGGACGCACCACGTCGTCGGCGAGGTCGTAGAGCGCGCCCGGGGGCAGGTCGGCCGACACGGCGATGGCGAGCTGGGGCATGTCGCCGGGGTCGAAGCGGCGGATGACGGGCTCCTTGGCGTCGTCGGGCAGCTTGCGCTTCGCCAGAGCCACGCGGTCGCGCACCTGCTGCTCGGCGTACTTGGAGTCGGTCTCGAGCGTGAACTCGGCGATGACGACGCCGACGCCTTCCTTGGCGACGCCGCGCAGCTTCTTCAAGCCCGCGATGGTGGCGATCTCGTCCTCCAGAGGCTTGAGCACCTGGGTCTCGATCTCGTCGGGACCGGCGCCCGGGTACTCCACGGTGGCGTTGACCACGGGGAAGGTCACGTCGGGAAAAAGGTCCACGCCCAGGCGCGTCATGAGCAGGCCGCCCGCGGCCAGCATGAGCACGAGCACGCTCGTGACGAAGACCGGCCGCTTCACCGACAGTTCAGGGAGATCCATGGTCTATTCCTCGGAGTACGGCTTCATGCGCGCCAGCGTCAGCCTCACGCCCAGCTCGGCTTCGACGCGCGCCCGGCGCGCCGCCGCCCAGTCCTGCTCGGCCTGCAGCACGAAGAAGGTGGTCGTGCGGCCCTCCTCGCGGCGGCGCCGCTCGGCCTCGGCGCGCTCCTTCTGCGCGTCCTCGATGGCCCGCGCCAAGGTCACGCGCGCCCGCCCGTCGGCCAGCCCCGCCTCGAGGTCCGCCCACGCGTC
>CAZTZW010000359.1:0-3551 GCA_964618085.1 uncultured Elusimicrobia bacterium | reverse complement strand
CCCCATCGGCGAAGGCCGCATCGCCGGCAAGGTCATCTCCCTCATCCGCAAGCTGTAGGTTAGGGGACAGGCACCTAACCGACGCCCCATAGCATCGATGCCCTGGCGACTGCTCCGGAGCAGTCGCCAGGGCATCCTTGCTAGGGCTTCACAAAGGGAGAAAACCTCCGGCTAGGTCGGTTATGCGTAAAAGCGCTGGCTACTTCGCCAGAACAAGCAGCCAGCGCTTTTCGCATAAGCAGGCAGCGGCCGCCGTGTCAGGAGGCCGTGAGGCCGAGGCGGAAGGACAGCGGGGCGCTTCCTGCGGCCTTCATCTTGGCCAACTGGGCCTCCAGCCGCGCCAACCCGCCCGGCTCCAGCAGCGCCCGGCACGCGCGCAGCTTCATGAGCCCGCGATCGAAGAGGTAATAGGCGCCGTCGGGCTTGCCGGGGGCCGCGCGAAGCCGGTGTAGTCCCGCCGCCACCTGGATGAGGCCCTGGAGCAAGGTCTTCAGGTCGCCGGTGGCCTTCATCCAGCCTGCCTCGAGCTCCTCATGCGCCTCGAAGTATCGCCCCTCGCGGCACAGCTCGTCGGCCCGCTTCAGCCACCCGTCGAGCGTCACGGCTTCTTCGCCGCGGGGAGGGGGCCGGGCTTGAACGACGCGACCACGGCCTCGAAGACGGGGGAGGTCTCTTTGTAGATGTCGACGGGGGCGACGTGGTCGATGCGGTAGAAGCCGCCGGGTATGGGGATGATGGCGACGTCTTCGCGGACGTAGTAAGCGATCTTCCGCTCGTGGAGCATGCGACGAGGCTTCTCCAACGAGTAGCCCTCGACTTCCCGGCCGCCCAGCGACCGCTTTCCGTATGGCGTGAGGTTTCGGTATTCCTCCATCATGTCCAGGCCTTCGTAGTACTTCCTCGGATCGGGGGAGCTATCCACCTGATTCGGGTAACGCGAGACGCTGATGGTCACGGACCGGGGATACTTCTGATTTCCCGGGCCCAGGAATATGACGCTGGGTCCAAGGCTGTCGTCCTCTTTGACCTTCCAGTCGGCGGGCCCTTGGACTTCAAAGGTCCCCGTAGGCTCTTGGTAATCGATCAGTTCCAAGCCGGCGACGACGGCCTTGACGGGCACCGTCACCGGTTCGGGGGCCTTATTCTTGCAGGCAGACAGTGAGAGGAAGACCGCTGCGAGAAGGAAGTGTTTCATCGGTCGCGTTTCGGCCACGATTGTATCTCTCTGATGAGTGCCGCGTCACCGGACGCGATGGCATAGCGTTCGGCTCTTTGGAGGTGCGCGGCGCGGTCGCTTTCCCGGCCGGCGTTGATGGCGAGGGTGAACTCGTGACGCGCCATGACCTTGGTGTGCTCGGCGGTCGCAGTGGCCAGGTCGCCGCGCGTCAGCGCCGCGATGCGGTCGCTGTGCGCCGTTTGGACGCTCTGCAGTGATAGCGCTGACTGCGTCAGACGGCGCATGCGCGCCGCCTTCTTACGCTGCTCCTCGTCCGTGGTGGCGACGATGCTGCGCGCCTCCTCCAGGCGACGTTCCTGCATGGCCCGCAGGTGGTCTAGATCGGACGCCTTCGTCGGGTCGGCGGTGGCGTATGTCTGGAAAAGATTCCGCTTCCAAGTGGAGTAGCCCTGAATCATCGCCCGATAATCCGCCATCTCCGTAGCGTCGACGTGCGCCCCCGGCGCCTTCTTCAGCTTCTCATGAAGGTACAGGTTCTTCTCGACGAACGCCTCTTCCTCGTACTCGAGCACCAAGGCGTTGGGCAGGCTGCCGCGCTTCATCTGGCGGAACAGGGGGTCGCGGCGGTCCTGCCAGGCGTGGACCAACTCATGGGCGATGAGGACGTCTTGGGCGGCGATGACGCGGCGGGCGATGTCGGGGTTGGCGGCGAGGGCTTCGGCGAGGCCGTTGGGGCGGTCGTACTCGCGGCGGCGGGCGTCGCGGTCGATGGCGAGGACGCCCTGCATGAGCTCGTCGATGACGAGCTGGCGGTCGAGGACGAGGGCGCGGCGGTTGGCGTCGTAGCGGGCGGGCGTGCCGATGGCCTCCACCAGGATGGGGGGAAGGTTCGGCTGGCCGTCGCGGCCCGGGAGGCGGGACAGGATGAGCTTGCCATGCTCGAGCTTGGAAAGCTCGGCCTGGGCCGCCGCGCGCATGTTCTCGCCCGCGCGCTGCTCGGCCATGGTCAGATAAGGAAAGTGGGGGCGCGACGCCGGCGCGACGTCCGGGGCGACGACGGCGGGGGCGGT
This sequence comes from uncultured Elusimicrobia bacterium, assembly GCA_964618085.1. Classification (GTDB taxonomy): domain Bacteria; phylum Elusimicrobiota; class Elusimicrobia; order UBA1565; family UBA9628; genus GWA2-66-18. The sequence continues at coordinate 1,304 of CAZTZW010000359.1, read as the reverse complement.
GCGCAGCGTGGAGCCTCCGTCGAAGACGGCCGCGACCCCCGATAGGTCCACTTCGGTCAGCCGGCGCAGCTCGCCTGCCGTGTGCCCGCGGCCCAGCTCGGCGTACAGCGGCCCCAGGGCCAAGCCGCGCGCCTGGCGCAGGACGTCGGCCGACAACGGCTGGTTCTGGGGCTGGCCGGCCAGCAGAGAGCGCAGGCGCTCCAGGCGCTGGCGCCGCTCGCCGGCGTTGAGCAGGCGGCGGGCCTCGGCGAAGCCCGGTTCATCCAGGACCTTGAGCTCCAGGTCGAGCACCCGGCCGTCCGGCTCCAGGCGGAAGCCGAGCTTGCGCAGGTCGAGGATCTCGTTCTCGTCCAGGGGCATGCTGGGGTTGCGCCAGTCGGCCGCGGTGGGGCCCAGATCGCCCGCGAAGGCGGCCGTCGGCATCAGGAAGGCGGCGAGAAGCAGGGCCCTCACGCCTAAACTGTAAAGAGAACGGCCGTGACCGTCAAGGGACCTGGAGAGCCTCTAGGACCGCCGTCACAAAAACTTGATTTCTCCGACGAGAAATGCTATACTGATTGACCACCATCAGCAACCTATTGCTAATAGATGGCAATAGATGGACAAATGAGCGGCAGCGAGGTTCCATGTACCTGAAATCCATCGACATCGTCGGCTACAAGTCCTTCGGGTTGAAGACCCACGTGGACCTGGAGCCCGGCATCACGGGCGTCATCGGCCCGAACGGCTGCGGCAAGTCGAACGTCATGGAGTCGGTGCGCTGGTGCCTCGGTGAGATGTCCTGGAAGTCGCTGCGCGCGACCGCGATGACCGACGTCATCTTCTCCGGCACGGCCAAGCGCCCGCCCATGTCCATGGCGGAGGTCACGCTCACCTTCGACAACGCCTCTTCCATGCTGCCGGTCCAGTTCTCCGAGGTCGTCATCACCCGCCGCCTGTTCCGCTCCGGCGAGTCCCAGTACTTCCTCAATAAGACCCAGTGCCGCCTGCGCGACATCCGCGAGATGTTCCTGGACACCGGCCTCGGCGGCGACGGCTACGCCATCATCGACCAGGGCGGCGTCGACCAGATGATCCGCGCCAAGCCCGAGGAACGCCGCGCCTTCTTCGAGGAGGCCGCCGGCGTCGCCAAGTACAACGCCAAGCGCGACGAGGCCATCCGCAAGCTCGACCGCGTGGACATGGACCTGGGCCGCCTGCAGGACTCCGTCGTCCTGATCGAGGAGCAGGTCAAGAAGCTCGACAGCGACGCCCGCCGCGCCAAGCTGTACGCGAAATACAAGGAAGAGCTGACGGCGATGGAA
>CAZTZW010000358.1:2524-3556 GCA_964618085.1 uncultured Elusimicrobia bacterium | reverse complement strand
GTAGGGCCGCGGGTACGCCAGCTTCCAGGCGTCGAGCCAGGCGCCGGCCGGAAAGCGCGGCGGCATCGAGCGCAGCACCGCGCGAGCAGCGTCGCTCGACAGCTTGAAGGCGCCCGCGCGCGCGTACAGCGCGTCCACGCCGCGGCGCTCGTCGCGCTCGACGCTCACGGTCTGATAGGGGTTGAGCACGTCGACGGGGTTCCACAGCTTGTTCGTGCCCCAGGCGATGCGCTGGCGGCCGGCGCGCAGGACCGCCCCGTCATCCTCCAGGCCCACCCAGCCGCGGAACACGCCGTGGCCGTAGCCGTTCGTGGTGCCCGTCGAGATGGTGCCTTCCATGTCGAGCCAGGGCTTGGGCGGGGCGTAGCCGAAGAGGCGGAACTCGCTGGTGCGGAAGTAGGAGCCGGCGGCGACCTGGTGGTCGTAGGAGACCGAGGCGCGCAGCGCCTTCCAATCGCCGTCGAGCGTGACGCGGCCGCGCGACGTGTTCAGGTTGTAGGCGCGGTGGTCGAGCGCGGAGTGCGAGTACTGCCAGATGTCCTTGAGATAGCCGCCCGCCTTCACTCCCGCGGACGCGGGGAGCGCGGCGAGCAGCAGGAGGCTAGCGAGCGCGTACTTCTTCGCCATGCAGCTGACCATCCTGGAGATGGACGACGCGGCGCGCGCGCGACAGCACGGCCGGGTCGTGGCTGGAGAACAGGAAGGTCAGGCCGTGCTCGGCGTTGAGCTTCTCCATCACGTCGAGCAAGGCCGCGCCGGTCTTGGAGTCGAGGTTGGCGGTGGGCTCATCGGCGAGCACGAGGGCGGGCTTATGGACGATGGCGCGCGCGACGGCCACGCGCTGCTGCTGGCCGCCGGAAAGGCGGTCGGGGCGGCGGTCGGCGAAGTCCTCGATGCCGACCCACCGCAGGGCCTCCAGAGCGGCTTTCCGTCGCGCAGCGGCGTCGACGCCGCGCAGGACGAGCGGGTACTCCACGTTCTCGACGGCGCTGAGCACCGGGATGAGGTTGTAGGCCTGGAAGACGAAGCCCA
>CAZTZW010000358.1:0-2514 GCA_964618085.1 uncultured Elusimicrobia bacterium | reverse complement strand
ACTTCGAGTTCCGAGACGCATTCCCCCTCGTACAGGACCTCGCCCGCGGTGGGGCGGTCGAGCGTGCCGATGAGGTTGAGCAAGGTGGACTTGCCCGAGCCCGACGGTCCCGCCAGCGCGGAGAACTCGCCGCGGGCGACGGTCAGGTCCACCCCGCGCAAAGCCGGCACCTTCGAGCCTTGGTCGTAGACCTTCTCGGCGCGCCGGACCTCGACGAGGGGCTCAGACATGGCGCAGGGCCTCCGCGGGCTTCAGGCGCTGGGCGCGCAGCGCCGGCGGCACGGCGGCCAGCACGCTGGTGAGGACGACGGCGAGGCAGGCCTCGACGTGGTGCGGCCAGGCCGGGCGCATGTAGATGACGGACGGGAAGGGCAGGAAGTAGGAGAAGGCGTCTCCGACGGCGAGGTGGAGGCCCGAACGCCCGAAGTGCGCGATCATCGCCGCGCCCAGGCACAAGCCGAAGGCCGCGCCGCACAGGCCCAGGATGACGGACTCCGCGAGGATGAGGCGCATCACCCAGCGCGGGCGCGCGCCGATGGCCATGAGCACGCCGAACTCGCGCACGCGCTCGAAGAGGCTCATGAGCTGGGTGTTGAGGATGCCCAGCGCGACGATGGCGAAGACGACGAAGAGGACGATCTGCAGGATGGCGTTCTGGAAGGCCTGCACGCCGACGATCTCGTGGTCGATGTCCTTCCAGGCCAAGGAGCGCAGCTCCGGCGGCAGCACCTTCTGCAGGTCGCCGCGCACGGCCTCCGCCTCCTCGATGTCGTGGAGGCGCGCCACGATGTGGTTGGCCTCGCCGGGACGCGCGAGCAGCTCCTGCATGGCGGGCAGCTGGACCCAGATGATCTGCCCGTCGAAGGACTCCGAGCCCGTGTGATGGATGCCCACGACGCGGAACGCCTCCGCGCCCATGGAGCCGTCGGAGGCCTGGGCCATGACGACCACCTTCTCCCCCAGGCGCACGTCGAGGCGCGAGGCGAGCTTGGTGCCCATGACGACGCCCTTGGGATGGCCCGCGAGGTAGGTGCCCGAGCTGATGTAGCCCGACATGCTGGTGATGCGGCTCTCCTTCTCGGGCTCCACCGCGCAGATGAGGGCGCCGAGGGAGGCCGCGGGCGAGGAGACCAGGCCGGTGAGGTGGATGCGCTTGGCGGCGACCTTCACGCGCGGGTCCTTTTCCAGCAGAGCCAGCGGCGCGTCGGGGTCCTTGATGTACTTGTCCGGGAACTTGTTCTCCTCGACGTCCTTGCGCTGGACTTGGACGTGGCCGGTGATGGAGCCGGTGGACTTCTCGACCAGCTGGGCCTGGAGCGACATGATGAGGCTCTGCCCGAACATGATGGCGGCCAGGCCGAAGCCCATGGCGGCCGCGTTGATGAGGCTGCGGCGCAGGTTGCGCCAGACGTTGCGCCACGCCAGGCGCATCATGCTAGCTTCCGCCCTTCTGCAGGCGCGCGTAGCTGAAGAAGCCGTCGTCGAGCGGCACGTCGAACTCCAGCGAATGGTACTCGATGGAGGTGCGCTGGCCCTTCTTCTTGGTCGGGACGCATTCGAGCTTGGTGGGCACGCGGCGGCCGCCGAGCATCTTGATGTCGGAGAGGGTGATGGTGCGGATGAGCTCGCCGCGCTCGGAGTAGTCGAGCTCGAGCAAGGGCACCACCGAGCCGTCGTCGTACAGCGCGACTTCCGAGACGACCTTCCCCCACACCACGGGCGCGTCTTCCTTCGGGATGCCCTCGACGCGGTACACCGTGCGGCCTTCCTCCTTCGTCGTCTTCAGGACCTTGTGGGTGTAGTCCTTCACGACGGAGTCGGCTTTGACGATGTCCTCGTAGGTGAAGTCCGAGCCCTGCCAGGAGGAGTGCATCATGGTCGGCGGCACCTTGATGACGCGCTCGACCTTGGGCAGCCACACCCACATCTCGGTCCTGCGCCGCAGCGTGGTGTTGCCGCGCTCCTTGGCCGGCTCGCGGATGACGATGAAGGCGAAGGTCCGGTCCTTGTTCCAGCCCTCGATGCCGATGGAGCGCTTCCACTCCGGGGTCTCGATGGTCATGGTCAGCCGGCCGTGGCTGGAGTCGCCGCGCAGGGCCTTGTTGGCCTTGTCGATGAGCTCGCGCACGTCGACCTCGGCGGCCGCCGCGTGTACGGCGAGCAGCAGCGACACGAGGGGAAGGACGGTCACGGCGGGATTATAGTTTAATGACGTCCATGAAGCGCTACGCCTGCGTCCACGGCCACTTCTACCAGCCGCCCCGCGAGAACCCATGGACGGGCCATGTGGAGCGCCAGACGTCGGCCGGCAAGGACCACGACTGGAACGCGCGCATCGCCCGCGAGTGCTACGGCCCCAACGCGGAGGCGCGGGTGGTCGACGGGCAGGGCCGCCTGACCGACCTGGTGGACAACTACGCGCACATGTCCTTCGATTTCGGGCCGACCTTGCTGTCCTGACTCGAGCGCGAGCGCCCCGACATCCACGAGCGCGTCGTCGCCGCGGACCAAGAC
>CAZTZW010000357.1:0-3560 GCA_964618085.1 uncultured Elusimicrobia bacterium | reverse complement strand
GAAGGCCGCCTCGTCCCGGTCGCGGAGCAGGGCCATCAACCCGGAACCCACGCCCGAGCCCAGGGCCATCGCGGCCAGGTAGTAGCCGAAGCTGCCGCCGCCGACCATGAGCACGTCGGAGATGTAGCGCGGGATGGCCGCGAAGATGAGCGCGTCTCCCGCCATCAGGGCCAAGGTCATGAAGAGGAGGTAGTACTTGAGATAGCGGTCCCTGAAGACGAGCCGCAGGCCCTCGACGAGCTCGCGCACGACGCGGCGCTTCGGCACGGCCCGCACCGCGAAGCCTTCGAAGGAAGCCGGCACGACGGCGCGCGACGCGTCGCCCGTGACCTCGACGAGCAGGACGGTCTTGCCCTGCTCGTTGGCGGCGGTGACGCCCCGATAGCGGGCCTCCGCGCCCACGCCCTCGGCTTTCAACCGCGCGTCCAACTCGCGACGGGCGGTCATGGTCTCGTCGCGCGGCAGGTTCAGGAACAGGCCGTAGCCGACCGCCACGGCCAGCAGGAGCACGCCGTACACGCCGTAGGACCCGGCGTTGCCCGCGAGGACGCCCCACTTCGCGTTGAGCAGGCCGATGAAGGAGCCGGCCAGGAGCGGGCCGATGACGCCGGCGAAGTTGAACAGGAAGTTGGAGATGGCGTTGGCCCGGTTGTAATAGGCCTCGTCCTTGGCGAGGATGCGGTTGAAGGCCACGGACTGGGCCGTCATGCCGGTCATCTGGAGGAACCCCGCGAGCGCGATGATGCCCGTGAACGCCCAGAAGCTCAGACCCGTCGAGAAGAAGAACACGGGCACGAGGAACATCAGGACCGCGCGGCCGAGGTAGGTCCACACGATGACCTTCTGCGTCGAGGTGCGGTCCACCAGCGGGCCGGTGGCGAAGCCGGAGAGCGCCTGCGCGCCCCAGTTCACCGCGCGGTTGTAGGTGATGTTCGAGGACTGCTCCTTGGTCGGAGCCGCCATGTTGGGCAGCGCCGTATAATGGAAGTAGGCGCCGAGGCTCACGAAAGCCTGGCCGACGGCGTACTTCCAGAACTCCTTGTTGCGGCCCTCGTCAGGGAGCACGCGGAAGAGGCGGGAAGCCGCTTTCCATGCGCCCTGAAAAAGGCCGCCCCCGCGGACGGCGGGGGCTGCGGGAAGACCCGGCGGCGAGAACGCCAAGGGCGGGCCCCCCGGCGGGGCGGCCGTCGGCGCCTGGGGCCCGCTGGGCGGCGTGCGGCGCCGGCCCCGCAGGGCCTCGGCCATGTCGTGCAGGTTGGAGATGCGCAGGCCGGTGTTGGGGTGCGTGATGAACAGCTCGAAGAGGAAGTCGTCGGCCTTGCCGACCACGGCCTCGGTGAGCGCGTCGAGCTTGGGCATCGCGTTCGCGTTGTTGAGCTGCTCGAAGGGGTTCACCGTGGTCATATGGGAGAGCGCCATGAGGGTCGGGATACGAGCGCCCGGAATGACGAAGCCCTGCGGCGGCCGCCACGTCGTCAGCAGTCCCAGGCCCAGCGCGAGGGACTCGGGGTCCTCGCTGAGGAGCGCGCCGTCCTCGTCGGCCATGCCCTCGTTGTTGCGCGAGGACGCCATCTGCATGATCTGGAGGAGGATGGGCACCCACAGCGCCGCGAACAGCTTGACCAGGGCGGGCAGGGACTTCAGCACCACGCCCGTCGAGATGGGGTCGAGCGCCTCGGGACGCACGCCGCTCGCGTCGCCCCGGGGGCCGCGCGCGGCCTCGGGGAGAGGCTCGGACTTCTTGCCCAGCGCGCGGTCCTTGAGCTTGCCCACCAGCACCTGCGCGTGGCCGACCGCCCACATCACGCCGTAGGAGGCGAACGCGACGCCGGAGGAGATGGCGCCGGCCACCGAGCCCGAGAGCATGTGCCGGTCCATGACGTGGGAGAACTCGTGGGCCATGACGCCGCGCAGCATGCGCTGGCCCAAGGCCTTGAGCGCGACGTGGTCGGCCTTCTCGAGGGCCGCCGTGATGTCGGCGGGCGTCGACGCGAGCCCGACGCCGGGGATGGAGCCCGCGATGGCCATGCGGAAGACGCGGAAGGCCTTGGTGTCGGGCGGGGTCGCCGAGACCAGGCGCTTGACGCCGTCGCGGACGTTCTCGGGCTCGAGCGTCATCGAGCGGATGCCGACGGTCATGCCGACGGTCGCCTTGGACGGGCTGCGGCCGGTGGCGTAGGCGTTCGGCGCCTCCATCGGGTCGATGACCATCTCGGGCATGGGGATGGGCTTCTTGCCCTTGGCCGCGCGCTCGGCGTTGATGCGCTCGCGCAGCTCGCGCATGATGGCGAAGAACTCGGGGTCGCGCTCCTCGGTGGCGGGCTCGACGCGCATGAGCTTCTTGATGATCCAGTTCGCGAAGTAGAACGGGACGAAGGCCAGGGCGGCGGCGATGGCGAGGTTGGTGAACAGGCTCGAGAAGCCGAACACGGTGTAGCCCATGACGAGGCCGGTCGCCGCCATCGTGCCCAGCATCAGGAACATCTTGGTCCAGTGGTGGAAGCTCGGCCACGCCGGGGCCTGGTCGGCCAAGCGGGCGGGGTCCTCGACGGGCTTGGCCCTGGTGGACGGCGCGGCGGCGCCGCGCGGCAGGACCTTGACGAGCAGGCGCTCTGTCCACACCGCGGCGCGCTCGCCCGCGAAGGCGATGACCAGGAAGGTCAGCGGGCTCGTGAAGCCGGTGAAGGCCGTCCACGCGAGCAGGCCGAGGAAGATGCGGTCGAAGCTGAAGATGCCGAGGACCGTGGAGATGACGCCGCCGATGCTGAAGCGGCTCTCCTTGCGCAGCATGGTCAAAGACTTGCCCTCGCGCCCGCCGGTGAGCGTCCAGACGATGAAGGCGACGTTGGAGTAGACGGCCGAGTAGCCCGTGAGCAGGGCGAACACCACGCCGATCATGACCCACTGGAAGGACGGGAAGCGGATCCTCTGCATCGTGCCGGGTATGCCGAAGGGCTGGCCGGTCTCGGCGGAGTGGATGAGGCGGCCGAGGAAGAAGGAGACCGTGGTCAGCGCCGGCAGGGCCATCAGGCCGAGCAGCGGGGACACGCCGATGAGGCCGGGCACGCCGGCGACGCTCAGGAGGGCGGGCGTCAGGCCCAGCGCGCCCCAGACCAGGAGCGAGTCGGCGAAGGCCGTGCCGCCGAGCCAGCGGCCGCCGGCGACCGCCAGCAAGGGCAGGGCGGCGGCGGCGACCTCGCCGCTCGACAGCGTGAGCGTGAGGCTGGGGAAGGCGAGGAGCGCCGCGCCCGCGAACACGCCCAGGGCGAGGTCGGTCACCCACTTCACCTTCTCCAGGCGCGGCGAGTCGCGGCGCGCCAGGCGGTAGCGCGCGTACAGCGCGACGGGCACGAGCAGGAGGCCGGAGCTGACGGCCCACACCGCCGCGACCGGCACCACGCCGAACGTCGCGGGCGCCAGCGCCACGGCCGCGGCCTGCAGGCCGATGGCCGCGCCGGCGCCGAGGGAAAAGCGAAGGAGCGTGAGGGCCGCGCGCGCGGCGAAGGAGCGGCGCGCGGCGGAACGCGGAGCGGAGGGCGAGGGCGGGACCGACCCGGGGA
>CAZTZW010000356.1:0-3565 GCA_964618085.1 uncultured Elusimicrobia bacterium | reverse complement strand
CTTCTTCGACGACGACACCTTCACGGCCGACCTGACCCGCGCCGCGGAGATCGCCAAGGGCCTGGGCAAGCTCGGCATCATGTGGTCGTGCAACTCGCGCGCCAACGTCCCCTACGAGTACCTCAAGGTCTTCAAGGAGAACGGCCTGCGCCTGCTCCTCGTCGGCTACGAGAGCGGCAACCAGCAGATCCTCAACAACATCAAGAAGGGCGTGCGCACCGACATCGCCAAGGAGTTCACCAAGAACTGCCAGAAGCTCGGCATCGTCATCCACGGCACCTTCATCCTCGGCCTGCCCGGCGAGACCCCGGAGACCATCGAGGAGTCCATCAAGTACGCGTGCGAACTGAACGTGGACACCATCCAAGTGTCTCTGGCAGCGGCCTATCCTGGTACCGAGCTCTACCGCCAGGCCATGACCAACAAGTGGTACGACGAGGACACCCTCGTGCGCATGGACGGCACCCAGGCCTCGGCCATCGAGTATCCGCACCTCAAGGCCGCCGCCATCGAGGCGGGCGTGAAGCGCTTCTACTCCAAGTTCTACGCGCGCCCCACGCCCATCATGCGCATGCTCGTGAACATGGCCAAGGACCCCCTCGAGCGCCAGCGCCGTCTGCGCGAGGGCAAAGAGTTCCTCGACTACCTGCGCGGCCGCCAGAAGCCCGCGGAGAACCGCCTCGAGTCCAAGACGGACAAGAAGGAGCCCGTCGCCGCCTGATGGAGCTCGGCCTCCTCGAGGTCGGCTTCTTCCCGCTCGCCATGCTCGCCGCCGCCGTCGGCGGGGGCATGGCGGCTTCGGCGCTCGCGCTCGCCGCCGGCGTCTTCACCTTGCTGTTCAACGCCGTGTCCGGGGCCATCGCCGCGTCCTTGCTGAAGCGCCCCGTCCCGGCGGGGGCCGCGGGGCCGTTCCCGCCCGTCACCCTCATCAAGCCGCTCAAAGGCGAGGACAGCGGCCTCTACGACAACCTGGCGTCCTTCTGCCGGCAGGATTATCCCTGCTTCCAGCTGCTGTTCTGCCTGAGCGCCCCCGACGACCCCGCCATGGCCGTCGTCGAGCGCCTGCGCCGCGACTTCCCGGCGATGGACATGGAGATCGTCGTCTCCAAGAACCGTATCGGCTACAACCCCAAGGTCAACAACATGGCGAACGCGTACCCGTTCGCCAAGTACGACCTCATCCTCATGTCGGACTCCGACATCCGGGTGGAGCCGCGCTTCCTCCAGAACATGGCCGCCCCCTTCGCCGACCCCGGCGTGGGAATGGTCACGTCCTTCTACCAGGCCGCGGGCGCCCGGGGCGTGTGGGGCCGCATGGAGGCGTTGTCCATCAACGCCCACTTCCTCCCCCAGGCGATGACCGCCGCCCGCTTCGGCATGCGCTTCGCCATGGGCGCGGCCATGATGGTCCGCCGCCAAGCCTTCGACGCCACCGGCGCCTTCCACAACCTCGCCGACCACCTGGCCGACGACTTCTGGCTGGGAGAGTCCGTCCGCGAGGCCGGTTGGCGGCTCGAGATCTCCCACGGCATCGTGGACTCCGTCCCCGACATCGCCTCCGGCGGGCTCCACTTCCAGCACCTGGTGCGCTGGGCGCGCACCATCCGCCTGTGCCAGCCCGTCGGCTTCGCCGCGAGCCTCATCCAGCACGGGTTCTCCTTGCTGACGCTGCGCCTCCTCTTGAGCGGCCCCGACGCCCTGGGCCTGGGGCTCATGGCCGGCATCCTGGCGGCCAAGGCCGGCTCCTCGGCCCTGCTGGCGGGGCGACTGGGCTCGCGTCAGCCCTTGTCGGCGCTGTGGCTTCTGCCGCTCTCCGAGTGGTTCGCCTTCGGCGCGTGGATCGCGGGCTGCGGCTCGGACCGCGTGCTCTGGCGCGGCCAGCTCTACGACGTGGAGCCCCGCGGCCGCCTGGTCCCCGTCGCCTCCCCCGCGCCTTCCCTGCGCCCGGTCGTGGACTGACTAGGCGCTCATGAGCCTTCCCTCCGCGCGCCTGCGCCGGGTCCGAAGGATCCCGGCCTAAGCGCATATGAAGCGAGCCTTCACGGCCTTCGTCCTCCTCGCGGGCGGGCTCACCTTCGTCTACCTGCTGTGGACCTTCGACCCCGCCAAGGTCTGGGCCGACCTGCGCGGCTTCGGCTGGGCGTTCGTCGTCGTCATCCCCTTCCAGCTCTTCGACCACATGGTCAACGCCTACGGCTGGCGCCTCTCCTTCCCGGCCGACGTCGCCCATCGCGCGCGCTTCTGGGACCTGGTCAAGGTGCGCATCGCCGGCGACGGCGTGAACTACCTCACTCCGAGCGGCAACATCGCCGGCGAGTTCGTCCGCCCCGCCATGCTCGGCGGCGACCTGCCGATGGACGTCAAGATCACGAGCGTCTTCACCGCCAAGGCCGCGCAGGCGGCCGGACAAGCCCTGTTCATCCTCCTCGGCCTGGCCTACGTCCTGCTGGGGAAGATCTCCACCTTCGAGCCCGCCAAGCTGTTCTGGGGCGCGGCCGGCGTGCTCGTCATCCTGGGCGGCGTGACCTTCTGCGTCTGGGCCTTGGCCCACCGCCCGCCCGAGTGGCTGCAGACGCGCTTCCCGAAGGTGGTCGCGGCGACCGCGCCGGTGCGCGGCCAGCTCAAGGAGTACCTCTCACGCCACCCCGGGCGCATGGCCGCCTCGACCGTCGCCTTCATGCTCGGCTACGCGTGGGGCGCGCTCGAGATCTGGCTCATCGCGCACTTCATGGGGCTGGACCTGCCGTTGTCCTCGGCGCTGGCCATCGAGTTCCTCTCCAACCTCATCGACGCCATGGCCTTCATGGTGCCCGCCAAGATCGGCACCCAGGAGGCCGGGAAGGCCGCCATCTTCGCCGGCCTGGGGCTCCCCCCCGCCGCGGGCTTCACTCTCGGTCTCATCCGCCACGTGCGCGAGCTGGTCTGGGCCGGCGGCGGGCTGGCGCTGTACGCCGCCCACGAGCGGCGCGCCCGCGCCGCCGCCTGACGCCGCCGTTCAGATGCGCGGCGTGAGGATCTTCGGGCTCGGCCCCCGGGCGAGGGCGGCCAAGCGCGGGCTGCGGGTCTCGAGCAAGGCCAGGTAGCGCCGCTCGTCCCGGCTCCGCCCGAGGCGTCGCGAGACGAGCGCCAGGTGGTAGAGCACGGAGTCCGCGCTGCCCAACGACGCGGCCTGAGCCGCCTCCAGCAGGCCCGCGGCCTCGCTCGCGCGGTCCCGCGAGAACAGCAGGATGCCCAGGCTCTCCTGGGCCGGCCAGAAGGCCGGCGCCGCCCGCATGCACTGGCGCAGGCGCGCCTCGGCCACGTCCAGCAGGCCGCGCCGCCAGTCGGAATGCGCCAGGCGCATGAGGACCAGCGGGTCGTTGGGCGAGACCTCCAGCGAGCGCACGAGCTGAGCCTCCGCGCCCGCGCCGTCGCCCTGCGCCAGCAGCAGGTCGATGTACGCCGAGCGCGCGCTCAGGTTCGCCGGCCACATCCGAAGCCCCTCCTCGTAGGCGCGCCGGGCGCAGTCGACGTCGCCCTCGTTGACGCAGGCCGCCGCCAGCGACAGGTGCGCGCGAGCCACCCG
>CAZTZW010000355.1:0-3575 GCA_964618085.1 uncultured Elusimicrobia bacterium | reverse complement strand
AGGGCGTCCGGCTCACCGGCCTCGCCGACGCCGACCGCCTGCGGCAGGTGCTCGTCAACCTCGTCTCCAACGCGCTGAAGTTCACTCCCGCCGGCGGCCACGTGGCCATCGCGGCCGAGCAGGTGCGCGAGGGCGGCAAGCGCTGGGTGGAGGTGGTCGTGGCCGACAGCGGCCGGGGCATGGACGAGACCGACCGCATCCGCATCTACGAGCCCTTCGTGCAGGGACGCAACACGCACGAGGGCGTGGCCGGTCACAAGGGCACGGGCCTGGGCCTCTACATCGTGCGCTCCATCGTCGAGCAGCACGGCGGACGCATCGAGGTCCGTTCCGCTCTCGGGCAGGGCACGACGGTGAGATTCTCGCTTCAGGCGGTCTGACAGGAGGGAGCATGGCGACACGGGTTCTGGTCATCGACGACGAGGAGGATTACCGCCTCATCATCTCCGACGTCCTTCGCGGGGCCGGCTACGAGGTCTCCCTCGCCAAGGACGGCGAGGAGGGCCTCGCCCTGGCGCGCGCGCAGCCGCCGGCCATCATCCTCGTGGACTGGATGATGCCGCGCATGGACGGCGAACGCTTCAGCCGCTCCCTGCGCGAGGATACCGCGCTGCGCCACCTGCCCGTGCTGATGCTGACCGTCAAGCAGACCTCCGACGAGGAGCTCGAAGCGCTCCATTTCGGCGTCGACGACTTCATCGTCAAGCCGTTCAAGGCCCCGGAACTCCTGGCGCGCGTGCGGGCCATGCTGCGGCGGGTCGAAACGCCGCCGGCGTGAAGAAGGCGCTCCTCGTCCTCCTGGGCCTGGCCGTCGCGCTGGGCCTCGCCGCGCTCGTCCTACTGCGTCCCGGCGCGCCCGTGCGCGTCGAGATACCCGAGGGCAACTCCGCGCGCCAGACCGCGGCCCTGCTGGCCGAGAAGCGCGTCGTGCCCTCCGCCTTCGCCTTCCGCGTCTTCCTCAAGCTCACCGGCTTCGACCGCGGCCTGAAGCCCGGCGCCTACGACCTGCGCGTCAACGAGCCGCTCACCACCCTCACGCGCAAGCTCACCTTGGGCCTGACCGCCGACGTGAAGGTCGTCATCCCCGAGGGCTTCATGGCCCGGCAGATAGCCGAGCGCCTGGAGTCGGCGGGCGTGGCCAAGGCCGCCGAGGTGATGACCCTCGTGCGCGACCGCCGCCTCGAGGGCCGGCTGTTCCCCTCCACCTACCAGATCCCCCTCAACCACGGCGCCGAGCGCGTCCTCAAGATGATGAACGACGAGTTCGAGCGTCAGATCGTCGCGGCTTATAAATCAGCATCGGCGAAGCCGATGCTGAGCCTGGAGGACTCTCTCATCCTCGCCTCCATCGTCGAGCGCGAGGCCGTGCTCCCCGCCGAGCGCCCCATGATCGCCGGCGTCTACTTCAACCGCCTGCGCAAAGGGATGCGCCTGCAGGCCGACCCCACGACCCAGTACGCGCTGGGCCACTGGAAGAAGGGCCTGACCAAGACCGACCTCCAGAACCCGTCTCCCTTCAACACCTACATGCACAAGGGCCTGCCGCCCGCCCCCATCTGCAGCCCGGGCCTGGGCTCCTTCCTGGCCGTGCTCAAGCCCGCGACCACCGAGGCCCTGTACTTCGTCGCCGACATGACCGGCGGCCACGTCTTCTCCGCGACGAACGAGGAGCACTCGACCGCGCGCCAGCAGTACAAGCGCCAGCTCCGCAAGGAGAAGGAACGCCTGCGTCGCGAGAAGGCGGGCGGCGCGGCAGCTCCTCGCTGAGCCCGGCGCCCCCACGTTCGCGGACATCGTTCGGACGGTTCCGGCTTCTACTCGCGCTGGAGCGAGTTTTTTACCGACCGCGCGTTCAGTAAAAGCAGGCGGCGGCGCCTTTACGCCCCACCCGACTTCATGGCATAATGTGCCTGTCGGGCGTGTAGCTCAGCTGGGAGAGCGCTTCCTTCGCAAGGAAGAGGTCGCAGGTTCAATCCCTGTCACGTCCACCAGTTTTAAGGCCCTCGAAAGAGGGCCTTTTTTATTGGACCACACGCTTAAAAGGCGTGTGCTTGCTGATGCGCTACGCAGTCAGGACGCGTTGTAGGAATTGGAATACGTGCTAGACTCTATTCCACCCCTATGAAAAACATACTCCTCTTCATCATCATGCTGGTCGCTGCGGTCGTCTCCGAGACGGCGTCGGCTCAGAATCGGGTTCGCGGCTACACGCGTCGTGACGGGACTCAGGTCCAGTCCTATGAGCGGAGCGCTCCCAATGCGTACCGTTGGGACAATAGGGGCTACCGCCCCACCCAGGACCCTTACAACGATTCGTACCGGCAGCCGACGCGCAACTACGGCTCGGGCTGGACTCAGCCGAACCCCAACCGGTTCCTCGATTCGAACCCGAGCAACGACGTCAATCCCGGGTACGCGGTCCCTCGCGGCGCCACCAACTGGATGGGACAGCCCACGGAGTCGCGTCGAGCCAACAGCTTCGGACTCTGACCGTCGCGCCGCTGTTAACCGCTTGTTTGGTGGCGTGACCATGGTCACAGGGGCTAAGCTGGAGGCATGACCTTCACCGACACGCTCCAGGCCGTGACCGGGCTGCTGCGCCGGCCCGCTCCCAAGCCCGCCGCTCCGCAGGCGGCGCCCCTGGCGGCCGCTCCGCCGGAGCCCGTCCGCACCGTGGACGCGCGCGTGGAGTTCCGCGGCCTGCTGTGGCATCCCGTCATCGGCGTCCAGGAGCAGGCCCGTCTGGTGGTCTCGGCCAAGGCCGGACTGCCCTATTGCCGTCGCTGCGACAAGGCGCTGTCCTTGTCGCCGGCGGCCCAGGAGGTCTGGTCCTGCGGGGCGTGCGCCTACGCCTGTCCCGGCAAGGACGTGGATTTCTCGGCGCTGGACGCGGTGGTCGCGGAGGCCGTGAGCGGCTTCCTGCAGGCCCACCCCGACTTCTCCCCCGCCCCGGGACTCAACGTCCCGCTGCGGGCCGTCCAGCCCGCTTAAGCGGCTTTCTTGGCGGCGGCGGGCACGGGGGCCGGCGCGGGCGCAGGGGGCAGGTCGAGCTTGATGTGCAGCTCGCGCAGGTTCTTCTCCTTGACGGGGCCGGGCGCCTCGGACAGCGGGTCCGTGCCCTTGGACGTCTTGGGGAAGGCGATGACCTCGCGGATGCTGTCCTCGCCGCACAGGAGCGCCGTGAGGCGGTCCAGGCCGAGACCGAAGCCGCCGTGCGGCGGCGCGCCGTGGTCCAGGGCGTTGAGCAGGAGGCCGAAGAGGCGGTTCTGCTCGTCGGGCGAGAAGCCCATCAAGGCGAAGATCTTGCGCTGCAGGTCGCCGCGGTGGTTGCGGATGGAGCCGGAGGCCAGCTCGACGCCGTTCAAGACCATGTCGTACTGGTGCGAGCGCACCGAGCCCGGGTCGGAGTCGAGCTTGGCCTCCTCCTCCTCGAGCGGCGCGGTGAAGGGGTTGTGGGCGAAGGTCCAGCGCTTCTCCTCGGGCTCCCACTCCAGCAGCGGGAAGTTGGTGATCCAGCAGAAGTGCCAGGGCACGGAGGGCGCGGGCTTGAGGCGCGCGATGATCTCCTTGCGGAT
>CAZTZW010000354.1:0-3614 GCA_964618085.1 uncultured Elusimicrobia bacterium | reverse complement strand
CCTTCAGGGCGACCACGGCCTCGTCGCGGTAGCCCGCGGCGCGCAGGCGCGCCGTGCGCGCCGAGGCGAGCGCGGCGGGCTCGGGCTTCTTGAACCAGCGCGCGGCCGCGGCGGCGGCGATGGACAACGTGTCGGCTTGTCCCGCGAGGGCGGCGGGAGCGTCGAGGCGGCGCATGACGGGCAGTCTACGAAATTTGCCCGAGGACCGACAGCAGGCAGCGCACGCCGCCGCGGTCCGTATCGAGCTCGGCCTCCGAGACCAGGCGCAGGCCGGCGGCCTCGAAGCGCTCGCGGAAGGAGCGGCGGTGCGCTTCCTCCCGGGGGCCCGCGAAGCCGTGGGCGAGGATGAGGCGCCCCCCCGGCCGCACCCAGGCCGCGGCGCGCGTGAAGAAGGCGCCGAACTCTTCGGCGACGCCCGGCCGGTCCAGGTAGTACAGGACGTCGCCCAGCACCACGGCGTCGTAAGGACCGTCCTCGCCGGGCTCCCACGCGAGCAGGTCCGCCTGGACGTAGCGCGCCCCAGGGGCGCGGGCTTTCGCCCGGGCCAGCGCTATGGACGAAATGTCCACACTCGTCGTCCGCCCCGCCCTGCGGGCCAGGCGCTCGGTGAAATGGCCTTCCGCGCAGCCGCACTCCAGGGCCGACTCCAGGCGCACGGGCAGGGCCGCCTCCATGGCCTCGAGCCGGGCGCGCTCATAGGGCGACGTGCCGTAGCCGAAGGGGTCCTCCCTACGGCCGAACTGACGGTCCATCTTGCGGCGGGTCTTGAGGGCCTGCCAGGCGACGCGCAGACGCGACAGCCAGCTCATCGGCGCCCCCCCAGCCGCTCCTGGAGCCGCACCGCGTCCTTGAAAGCATGGAGGTGGCTGAATACGACGTAGGTGGGCCCGTCCCCGACGGCGGCCGCGATTGTGGACATATCGTCCACACCCAGGAAGGAGCCCCGCGGCACGCCCGGACGCAGGTAGCGCAGGCGGCCCGAGGCCGGGGGCTTCTGGCGCAGAGGGTCGAAAGCCCGCTCCAACCCCAGCTCGCCGCAGACCTTGTCGGCCAGGCGGTCCCACTCGGCGCCGCGGGGCGCCCAGACGGGCGTCAGCTTGCCCCGGGGCACGGCCTTGAAGAAGCGGTACAGGTCTCTCAGGCGGTCGGGGCCGGGCGCGAAGGAGGCGGGGGTCTCGAAGACCACCAGGCGGGCACCCAGGGCCTCGGCGGCGGCCTTGGTGGCCTGCCAGGCCTCGTGGACCTCCAGGCTCTCCCGGAAGGCCCCGCAATGGACCTGGCGCGTCTTAGGCAGCTTCTTGGCGGCCGCGGGGTAGCCGGCGTCCTGGGGGCCGTGGGTGATGACCCGGTAGGCCTGGACGGACATCTCCCCCCCGGCGGGGATGTCGGCCTTCCAGGCGTCCAGGGTGGCCGGGCGGGGCATGACGGCGCCCGTGGCGGCCTCGGAGAAGCCCAGGTCGCGCCAATAGCGGTCGCGCCCCACCGGAAAGCCCGCGCAGCCGATCCTCACCATGCCGGAGCCGTCCTAGTCGAAAAGAGAGAACTCGGGCGCCTTGACGGGGCGCTTGACGGTCTCGGGCAGGCGCCGTCCCCAGCGCAGGCAGTACCAGGCCAGGGCGAGCAAAGCCAGGCCGTAGCACAGCTCGAAGCCGGCCCAGCGCAGCCACTGCTCCCGGGTGACGAAGGACCAGGGGGTGGGCGCGTAGCGGTTGGCCTCGGGCTCGCCGACGAACAGGTCCCACAGCCCCTTCAAAGCAACCAGCCCGCCCCACCCGGCGAAGATCGCCGCGGTGAGACGGGCTAGTCCTCTGATTTTTATGGTCTCGGAGGAGACCATCGAATCAGCGCTTCGAGTACTGGAACCGCTTGCGGGCCTTGGGCTGACCGGCCTTCTTGCGCTCGACCATGCGGGGGTCGCGCGTGAGGAAGCCGGCGGCCTTCAGGGCCTTCTTGTTCTTCTCGTCGAGCTTGACGAGAGCGCGGGAGATGGCGTGACGGGCGGCGCCGGCCTGGCCGGTGATGCCGCCGCCGAGGACCTTGAGGATGTAGTCGTGGGCCTTGCTGCCCTCGATGGTCTCGATGGGGGCCATGACGTCGCGGATCTGGTGCGGCAGGCCCTTGAAGTACTGGTCGATGGGCTTCTTGTTGACGGTGACCTTGCCGTCGCCCTTGATGAGGAGACGCACCTGGGCGATGGCGTTCTTGCGGCGGCCGGTCGCCTGGATCGCGTCGTTCTTAGTCTGAACCATTTAAGCCGCCTTCGCCTTCGCGTTGAGGATGGAGTGGGGGTGCTTGTCCGCCACGTAGATCTTGAGACGGACCATCTGCTGACGGCGCAGGCGGTTGTCGTTGAGCATGCGGCGCACGGCCTGGTACACGATCTTACGGGGATCGCGCTCCATCTGGCGCTTGTAAGGCATGGTCTTGGCGCCGCCGGCGTAGCCGGAGTGAGAGAAGTAGAACTTCTGCTCTTCCTTCTTGCCGGTGATCTTCACGTGCTTCGCGTTCGTCACGACGACAAAGTCGCCGCAGTCGACGAAATTCGTGTACGTGGGCTTGTGCTTGCCGCGAAGCCAGACGGCGGCCTTGGTCGCGATGCGGCCGAGGACCTGTCCCTTCGCGTCGATGTGATGCCAGCGGCGCTCGGAAGCGGCCTGGCGGGGCGGGTGGATGTAGCTGTTCTGAGGCATAGTGACGTAAATCTAGCAAATTCCCGTCGAGGACACAACCCTCTCTAACGGCCGGTCGGGGGGCGGCGGGTGCCGTAGGCTTCCCCGCCCGGCCCCTTCCAGAAGACCTCGAGGTTCAGTCGGGCCCGCAGGAACACCTTCTCCCCGGCCTCGGTGATGCGCCCCGCCGGGTCGAAGAGGCGCTTGCCGTTCCAATCCGTGTACTTGAGGACCCATTTGGCGTCCCCGCCCCGCTTCTCGAAGAAGACGATGGCCTCCTGCGTGAGCAAAGCCAGGTAGCGCTCGAAGCCTTCCTTCGTCAGCAGCACCCGTACGCTGCGGCCGTCTTTAAGGGTCACGGTCCACGGCCGTAGGGGGCCCTTGGAGCGCAGGTACTCCACCCCGTCGAGGTCCGCGCGCCGCATGCGCTCGACGAGGACCTGGTCCTCGGGGCTGAAGGTCGACTGGTCGGGCGCCACGATGCGCCGGCGCCACATCTCCTCGAGCGCGGCACGCCGGTCGAAGACGGGCTCCTCGGCGCCCTTGGGGCGTTCATGGCCGCCCAGCCCGGAAGCCGCGGCGCAGCCCGCGAGCAGGAGAGCGGCGAGACCGGTCACTTGGCGGCGAGGATGCGGGGCAGGACCACGCCGACCTGGTCCATGTACTGGCCCTTGCGGTCCGAGTAGGACGTCTCGCAGAGCTGGTCGCCCCCGAAGAACAGCAGCTGGGCGATGCCCTCATTCGAGTATATCTTGGCGGGCAACGGAGTCGTATTGGAGATCTCGATGGTGAGGTAGCCCTCCCAGCCGGGCTCCAAAGGCGTCACGTTGATGATGATGCCGCAGCGCGCGTAGGTGGACTTGCCGAGGCAGACCGCGAGCACCTCGCGGGGGATCTCGAACTTCTCGAGGGAGCGCGCGAGCGCGAAGGAGTTGGGCGGCACCA
>CAZTZW010000353.1:0-3617 GCA_964618085.1 uncultured Elusimicrobia bacterium | reverse complement strand
CGTCGAGTACCAGCCGGTGAGGGCCAGCATGCGCGCCTTGAGCATCGGGGCGAGCGTGGTCTTCATCAGCGTCTGGCCGGTCTTGAAGTCCTTGCCGCAGATGGGCGCGCCGGTCTGCTCGGCGAGCTCGACCAGGGCCGGGACGTCGGCCGAGAGGTTCGGGGCGCCGTTGCCGTAGGCCACGCCGAGCTTGATGGCGGCGTAGGCGTAGATCATCGACGGCGGGATGGCGGGGTCGCTGTCCTTGAGGCCCTGCTCGAACGCCTCGATGTCCTCGTGGCACGGGGCGGGCTCGGGCAGGATCTCGGTGGAGCCGCACCAGAGCATGACGACGCGGTCGCAGCCGTTCTTCTTCTTGAAGTTCTCGATGTCGGCGATGACCTGCTGGGCGAGGTCCCACTTGGACTTGCCCTTCTTCGCATGCGTGGGCTTCAGGTTCTTGATGTAGCTCGGGTCGGTCACGGCCGGCATCGGCTTGATGGCCGCGAGCTCCTTCTGGATGGGGGCGAGCTGGGTCGGCGTGAGCACCTCGGCCTTCATGGCCGCGGTGTACATGTCGTCGGGGAACAGGTCCCAGCCGCCGAACACGAGCTGCTCGAGGGACGCCAGGGGCACGAAGTCCTTGATGAGGGGAGAGCGGTTCTCGTAGCGCTTGCCCAGGCGGATGGTCTGCAGCTGGGTGACGGAACCGACGGGCTTGCCCAGGCCCTTCTTGACGAGCTCGACGCCCGCGATGAAGGTGCTGGTGACGGCGCCCATGCCGGGGAGCAGGATGCCGAGCTTGCCCTTAGCGGGCTGGATGCGGCTGTGCTTGTTCATTATGGTCTCTCCTGAGGTACAGCATGATAGCGAAATACAGCAGGCCTCCGACGGCGGCGGCCCAGAGGAACTCGTAGACCCGGTCGATGAAGGCCAGGAAGACGAGCAGGTAGATGAAGTCGCGCTGAGCGAGGGCGTTCTCGAGGCGCGAGAGCTTGGAGTCCAGCCCCTTGCCCGCGACCTCCTCGGTCACGCCGGCCGTCGAACGCCCCGCGGCGCGGCGCGAGCGCCGGTGCTTCCAGGCGAAATAGGAGGAGGCGAGCACGCCCGCGTCGGCGACGGCGGCCAGGGCGAGGGCGTACGGTCCCGTGCCCGCGAGGTGGAAGCCGATGCCGAGGCACGCGAACAAGGTCAGGTGGACGAGGTTGTCGCCCCAGAAATCGAGGTCGGAGCCGAAGTCGCTCTCCTGGAAGCGGACGCGCGCCAGCTCGCCGTCGCAGCCGTCGAGCACCGAGTGCAGCCACACGAGCAGGGCGCCGACCACGGCCGCCGAGCGCGCGGGGCTCAGGAAGAGCGACGCGCCGGCGAGGCCGAGCATCGTGCTCAGGACCGTCATCATGTTGGGCGTCACGCCGGTGTCGAGGAGGAGGCGCGAGACGTTCAGCGAGATGTGGCGGTCGAAGTTGCGCGCCATGAACCCGTCGCCGGAGCGGGGGCCGGACTCCATGAGCCAGTCCACGGTGGCGCCGGAGTCCAGCGGCGCCTCCAGGCGGCGGTAGGAGCCGGCGGGCAGCGGCTGTTTGTGGCGGGAGAGGCTCTCGTCGCGGTTCAGCACGACCTGGACGACGCCCAGGCTCGAGGCGTCCTCGTAGCTGACGGACTCGGAGAAGGTCTGCGAGGCGACGTGGCGCAGGGTCTCGACCCGCAGGAGATGGTCGGTGGAGACGCCGAGATAGGGAGGCGCGCACTCGGCCAGGCCCGTTCCGACGCCCTCGGCCCAGCGCACGTCGACGCCTGGCGGCAGGCGCAGGGACGCCAGGACGGCGGGCTCGGGCGGGCGGGCGCCGATCCACACGGTCTTGAGGCCCGCGCGCGCGGCGGTGAAGAGCTGCCGCTCGAGCACGGTCATGCCGCCGACCCTCTGCCAGAGGATGGGCGGATGGGCGACCCACAGGATGGCGCGCTCGATCACCGGGCCGCGGCCTCCGGAGCGCCGTAGGCGGCGCGGATGGTCTTGAGGCAGAAGGCGGCCTCGTCGAGGTTGCCGGTCCGGCGGGCGCAGGCGTCCTCGAAGGCGGGCCACATCGCGGCGAGCCACTCGGGGTGCGCGGAGCCCGCCGACAGCTTCTCGGGGAAGGAGACCGTCTCGGTCTCGCCGCCGGTCTTGATGACGAGGCGGTCGTCCAGGAGCTCGGCCGTGCCCTTCTCGCCGGCGACGAAGGCGGTGTTGGCGCGGTCGTGGGCCCGCCAGGTCAAGTAGAGGCGGCCGTTCGCGCCGTCGCCGCGCAGGAATAGCTCGGCGACCTCGTCGACGGGGCCCCGGGGCTGGAGCATCGTCTCGACGAGCTCGAGCTCCGCTCCCAGCAGGCCTCGCAGGAGGTAGAGGTTGTGCCAGCCGTGGTCGACGAGGATGCCGCCGCCGGAGACGGACGGGTCCTTGCGCCAGTCGCCGGGCAGCGCGCTCACGGAGGGTTTGGTGCGCAGGACCTCGATGCGGGCCTCGCGGACCTTCCCGAGGCGGCCGTCTTGGACGAGCTTCAAGAGAGCCGACCACTGCGGAGAGTGGGCCCAGTTGTTGATGGACCACACGGCGCGGGACGCTTTCTTCGCTGCGGCCTCGATGGCGTGGAAGGCTTCGAGGTCGAGGGTTAACGGCTTCTCGCACAGGACGTGCAGGCCGGCCGAGAGGCTTTTGATGACGGCGTCAGCGTGGTATTTAGGAGGCGAACAGACGACGACGGCGTCGAGGGACTTCTCAGCGGCGAGGCACTCTTCGAGGGCGGCGTAGACACGCGCCTTCGGCGCGCAGCGGCGTGCGGCTTCTCGCCGAGCTTCGCTCGGCTCGGACATGGCCTCCACCGAGATGCCCAACTTATCGAACGTCGGAAGATGGGCGTTCTCGGCGATGGCGCCGAAACCCGACAGGGCGACTTTGCGGATCAGAGGCCCTTCCGGCGGCGGACGGTCTCGAGGGACTCGGCGAGCAGGTCGAGGCCCTTGAGCGCCTCCGCCTCCTTGATGAGCAGGGGCGGGTTGATGCGCAGCGACGGGTTGTAGGCCATCGTCAGCACGCCGCGCTTGAGGCCTTCCTCGAAGACCTCGCGGCAGACGGCCTTGTCGAGCGCCTTGCCGTCCTTGGGGTTCACGAGGTCCACGCCCATCATGAGGCCGCGGCCGCGTACGGAGCCGATGAGGGGCTGCTTCGCCTTCATCTCCTCCAGCCGCTTGAGCATGGCGGCGCCGACCTTGGCGGAGTTTTGGACGAGGTTCTCCTTCAGGATGATCTGCAGGGCCGCATCGCACGCCGCCGAGGCCAGCGGGTTGCCGCCGTAGGAGGACGAGGAGCCGGAGGGGTTGGACCAGGGCTTGGCGTTGGCCACTTCGGTGGAGGTGACCACGCCGGAGACGGGGAAGCCGCCGCCGAAGCCTTTGCCGATGGTCATGATGTCGGGCAGCACGCCCTCGTGCTCGCAGCCGAACATCTTGCCGGTGCGGCCGAAGCCCGTGATCATCTCGTCGGAGATGAACAGCGCGCCGCACTCCTTGGCGAGCTCGCGCACGCCCTTGAAGAAGCCCGCGGGCGGGATGACGTTGCCGTTGGTGCCCTGCACGGGCTCGAGGATGAAGGCGGCGATGGA
>CAZTZW010000352.1:0-3621 GCA_964618085.1 uncultured Elusimicrobia bacterium | reverse complement strand
TTCCTCAGCGCGGCACGCATCGACGCCCTGGCCGCTTTCCGGTCGCCCGAGCCCGACGTCCTCAGCCTCCACCTCGCCGTCGATGAGGGCGGCCTGTACCCGGAGGCCCTGCGCCGTCTCATCGAGGAGCAGCTCCCCCGCCTCACGACCTTCGCCAACGACCTCGCCGGCCTGGAGCGCTTCGTGACCTCCGAGTTCGTCCCCGGCGGCCACCGCGGCCTGGCCTTGTACTCCTGCGCCAAGCGCGGCTTCTTCGAGGCCTACGGCCTGCCTCAGGCGGTGAAGAACGACCTGCTGGTCGACGAGTGCCTGGACCTCTCCCCGCTGCGCGCCTTGCGCGGCCAGTACTACCGCTACGGCGCCCTGCTGGCCGGTCCCAAGGGCGCCCGGTTCGTCGAGATCTATCTCGGCGGGTGCGTGGAGCTCGGCCGCCAGGAGGAGGCGCTCGACGGCCCCGACGCCTGGGAGCGCGCCGCGGCTCGCGCCCGGGCCCTGGCGCGCGAGCGCCGCTTCGACCGCCTCATCCTGGGCGCCGACGCCGGCCTCGCCGAGCGCCTGGCCGGCCGGCTCGACCCCGCTTTGCAGAAAGACCTCATCCTCGAGCCGCTATTGGGACCGGAGCGCCCGGTCGAGACGGTGCTCGAGCGCGTGCTCCATAACGAGCGCGAGGCCCGGCGCGTGACGGAGAGCGTCTTGGTCCAAAGGCTGTTGGACGAGTCGCGCGAGGGCGGCGCCGTGACCGGCCTCGAAGCCGTCGCCGCCGCGCTCCAGCAGGGCTGCGTGTCGCGCGTGCTGGTGCGCGACGGCTACGCCAAGATGGGCCGGGCCTGCCCGGCCTGCGGCCATCTCTCGGTGGACCACCGCTCCTGCCCGTGGTGCTTCAAGTCCACGGACACGATCATGGACCTCGTCGAGGAGCTGGTCTCCCGCGCCTTGGCCGCCGGCTGCGAGGTGTTCCGGGTGATGCACGACCCGCGCTTCGACGGCATCTGCCGCATCGGCGCCGAGCTCAAGGCGCCCAAGGCCGCCGGGACGCGGCCGGTGCCCACGGGACGCGCCCTGCGCGGGCGCTTCCGGATGAAGGACGGGCGCCCCTCCCCGCTGCGCGGGCCCGGGCGCCCTTAGCGGCTGCCGCGCCCGAGATAGGGCAGCGAGGCGAAGTCCGCCACCCGGCGCGCCGTGTCGGCCCCGTCGCGCATGTCGCCGGACCAGTACACCTCGAGCTCCGTGCCGTCAGGGCGGCGCAGGCACACGACGTCGATGCGTCCGTCGGCGCCGAACAGACGCCGCTGCTCGCGGCGCGTCAGGACCACCGAGGAGAAATCCGCGAGGTCGTGGCTCTCGTTGCCGTCCGAGCGCCGCCCGCCCACCCCGATGTAGAGCAGCACCATGCGGTGGTCCAGGTCGAGCACGACGCGCGAGCGCTGGCGCAGGAAGAACCAGCCCGCGAAGAAGAACGTCGCGCCGAGCACCGCGCGCAGCAGGCCGACGGCGGGGTTCTCAGGCCCCGAGAGCAGGGCGTTGGTCGCCAGGCTCACGGACGACATCAGGAACTCCATCGCGCCGAAGGCGACGATGAGGGCGCCGGCCAGCGAGGACGGGGCGTCCGGCTCTTGGCGGATCTCCAGGCGGGAACGGGTGGTCTTGATCATCTCGGCGCGACCGGTGGGGCTATCCGCAGTGTAGCCCCGGCCCCCGGAGGCGTCAAGACCCGCTTTCTCGTCGAGGAACGGGGACTCAGCGGCCCGCGCAGGGCGAGCGGCCGGCGGCGATGTAAGTCGCGCGGAACCACTCTTGGACCCTGACGGCGTCGACCTCCAGCTTGTCGTGGTCGATGGCCGGATTGTCCTTCTCGCCTTGATAGAAGAACTGGAGGTAATGCGCATACTCATGCGCGACCGAGTCGTCGATGACGCGTCCGAAGCGGCCATAGAGGTCCGCCCGGTCGCTGATATAGATGACGTTGCGCTTGGGCAGGAACATGTTGGTGACGACCTCGTAGGGTTTCGACGTCCCCGGGCCGTACTCGTTCTCGATATCGTCGTGATATTGCCGCAGGTCCGGCAGCGTGCTGGCGTACCGGAGCTCCGGACGCGGCACGGCGTCCGACAAAACGACCGACATGCGCCCGGCCACGGCCTCCAGGATGCAGGATTCGGGATGGCTGGGGGCGACGAACTGCGCCCGGACGGTCCCGGGAGCGGCGAGAACGGCGGCCAGCAGGAGCGCGCGCTTCATCCTGCACAGGGTAGCTCCGCCCATCGGGCCGCGCCTGGGCCTTTCGGCCTCTTTATTTAAGGGTCTTTTAAGCCGGGGGCAATGAACCGATGATAACGACAAAAATCCGTAACAGGCCCCGGCTAAACTGACGCTTATGAACAAGACCCGCCTGATCTCCGCCGTGGCCGCCTTCCTCGCTCTCTACGGAGGCGCCGGCGCCTTCATGACCAACACGGGCCGCGAGTGGACCTTGTTCGCGTTCTCCTTCGGAGCCATCCTCCTCGCCGTGAGCGGCCCCCTCTCCCGGGCCATCGTCTCCGCCTTCACGTTCTCCCTGTCGGCCCTCTGCGCGATGATCGCCTGGCGCGCGCTGGGACGCGGCACCGCCGAGTGGTTCCTGACCCACTACGGGATGATGAGCCTGTTCTGGCTGGGTCTGTCGGCCTTGCTGGCCGCCCCCCTCTTCGAGCGCCCGGCCGTCGCGGCCGAGCCCGAGACGGACGCCGAGCCCGAACCCGTGCTCGAAGCCGAGCTGGCCTAAGCCCGGATTTAGAAGTAGCGCCGGATGCCGGCGGCGCCGTCGAAAGCCGCGCCCTCGCTGGGCGACAGCCGCAGGACCGGCGCCCCCTCGAAGAACAGCTCGGTACGGTGGTCCTTGCTGTAGAGGGCCAGGCCCCCCACGAAGCGGATGCCCACGAAGTCGCGCGCTTCGGCCTTGTACTTGACGCCCAGCCCCGCGTACAGCGGCAGCTTGCCTTCCTTCTTGCGGGGCAGCCACTCGTCGAAATGCCAGAGGAGGTCCCCGGTCATCGTCAGGTCCCCGTCCGAGGCCCCCAAGGCGCCCTGGAAGGCCTTCATGTCGTCGAGCCAGTACTTGCCGGTCCCGCCGAACGGCACGCCCAGGATGAGGCCCGCGCCGAACTTCCCCTTCTCCGTGGCGGAGGCGGGGGCGGCGAGCAGGGCGAGACCGAGGAGCAGGTATCTCATGAGGATAGTCTAGCGAAAACGAAGCGCCCCCGGCCTCGGAGCCGGGGGCGCTGTCTTGCCGTCGTACGGGAGTCTTACTTCAGCTTGGCGAGCTCGGTCTCGAGCGTCTTGTAGTCGCGCTCCTTGGTGATGTCGCCCTCGACGTGCACCCAGGCGACCTTGCCGTCGGAGCCGACGAGGACGGTCGCGCGCTGGGAGATGTTGGCGGCGGGCAGGAACAGGCCGTAGGCCTTGATGGCCGAGCGGTGCATGTCCGCGAGGAGGGTGTGCTTCAGGCCGTTGGCGGCCTTATAGGCCTTGTGCGACCAGACGGAGTCCACCGAGATGCCGAACACCTGCGCGAACTTCTCGTACTTGGACAGGTCCTGGGAGAAGCAGACGTTCTCCTTGGAGCAGGTCGGGGAGAAGTCGAGC
>CAZTZW010000351.1:0-3622 GCA_964618085.1 uncultured Elusimicrobia bacterium | reverse complement strand
GGCCGTCGCTCGCGCGCTGGGCGTAGTACTCGGCCATCAGGGGGTTGGCGACGCGCTCCTTGCCGGCGCGGCAGCGGGTGAGGGGGGCCAGCACGACGCGGTTCGGGAGCTGCAGCTCACCGAGCTTGAGGGGGTCGAAAAGAGTGGGCATCAGTCTATTGTAACAATAGTTGTGACAGTTTGAACGCGTTTTTTATGCGGAGATGTCGCGGACAAGAAAACGTCACCCGGCTTCCACAGCTTTCGCGTGTCTACTCCTGTTACCCTCCCGGTATCCATCAGGAGACATCACATGAAAACTATCCTTCAGACGCTCCGCCTATCGCTGGCGCTCAGCGTGACCATGGTCTGCGGCCTGACCTCGCACGGCTGGGCCCTGCTCGCGCCCGCCTCGACGTCCGTGACGCAGGAGGCGCGCACGACCGCCCGTGAGGCCGACATGAAGGCCATCCAGGGCGCCCTCGAGACCAAGATGGTCCGCGAGCGCCTCAAGACCCTCGGACTCTCGGACGCCGAGATCGAGGGCCGTCTGAGCCAGTTGTCGGACGAGCAGATACACAAGCTCGCCAAGGACATCGACACGCTCAGCGCGGGCGGCGACGTGGGCGGCATCCTCATCGTCGTCCTGCTGGTGGTGCTCATCGTCTACCTCGTCAAGCGCCTCTAAGGAAACCGTGATGAGAACCGCCGCCGCCTTGATCGCGAGCGCCATGCTGGGCGCCTGCACCGCGCCCCGGCCGCTGACCGTGGGCGCGGGGCGGCTGGGGGTGCGTCTGGACGTGCCGTTCTACCCGGACGACGGGGACCAGTGCGGGCCCTCCGTGCTGGCGAGCGTGCTGGGCTATTGGAACCGGCCGGCCGAGCCGGAGGACCTGCGCTCGGAGATATACCGCCCGGACCTCAAGGGCGCTCTGACCGTTGACATGCTGCTGGCGGCTCAGGCACGCGGCCTGCAGGCCCGGATCGGCGAAGGAGGGCTGAGCGAGGTCAAGGCGGAGCTCGACGCGGGTCGGCCCGTCATCGCCTTCGTCGACACGGGCTATTTCTTCTATCCCATCGGGCACTACCTCGTCATCACCGGCTATGACGAGGGGCGCGACCTGCTGCTCGTGCACTCCGGGCTCAAGCGCGACGAGCCGATGTCCTACGCGCGGTTCGACAAGAGCTGGAGCAGGAAGAAGAGGTGGGCCCTGCTCACGCGGCCCCTGCAGTCATGAGGAGCGCTCTGGCGCTGACGTCGCTCCTCCTGGCGGGCTGCGTGCAGACGCCCGCCTTCCTGCGCCGCGGCGACACGCTGGCGCCGCGCGAGCACTACCGCCTGGGCTCCATCTATGAGGAGCAGGGGCTGTGGGCGGACGCCGCGACCCAGTACCGCAAGGCGACCGAGCGCGACCCGAGCCATGCCGAGGGCTGGCTCGCCTTGGGCAACATCGAGTTCCGGGCGGGGCGCTATCCCAGCGCCGAGACCTATTACCGGAAGGCGTTGAAGGCCGAGGCCCTGCATCCCGCGGCGGCCAACAACCTCGCGATGACCTTGCTCGCGCGCGGCGGCGACCTCGACGAGGCCGAGATGCTGGCGCAGGGCGCTCTGCCCGATGCGGGCGCTTTGCGGCCCCACGTGCTGGACACCTTGGCGAACATCGAGCTGCGCCGCCGGCGCTACCCGCAGGCGATGCGCTTCATCGAGGAGGCCGTCGCCGCCGTGCCCGAGGAGGAACGCGGCGTGCGCGAGCAGCTGCTGGCGACGCGCGACGCCATCCTGGCGAGGCCCGACTGATATGGAAACCGCGCGCGTCTTCACCGTCAGCCGCCTGACCAAGGGCAACCTCCTGTTCCCGATGCGCATCGAGGTGTCGCGCGAGCGGGTCTCCCGGGTCAAGGCCGGCCTCGTGAGCTCCGAAGAGGAGAGCATCACCATCGGCAAGGTCGCCTCCGTCAGCATCCGGTCGGGGCTGCTGTGGGCGGACGTCCGCATCGACTCGGAGGGCGGCTCCAGCCCCATCATCAGCCACGGCCACAGCAAGGCCGACGCGCATGAGATCCGCGACCTCATCGAGAAGTATCAGAAAGAGGGCCGCGCCGCCGTCTAGCGCTCGTCTTTGACGAAGCGGCCGAGGTAGCCGACGCGCGTGGACGACGTGAGCGTGAAGGCGAAGGCGGGATGGACGCGGCGGTGGAGCAGCGACCACGCGAAGGGGAGCCCGAGCACGGGGCGGATGCCGCGCAGATCGCGCAAGACGAGGCCGGCGCGCGCGCCGGCGGCCTCGAGCTCGGCGGGCTTGATGAACATGGACAGGTCGTGGACGTTGCGCGGGCCTTCGCGGGAGACGAAGCCGATGCCTTTGACCGCGAGCAGCCAGGCCTCGGGCGTGCGGTTGAAGGTGTGGAAGAAGAGGAGGCCGCCGGGACGCAGGACGCGCGCGGCCTTGGCGACGGCGCGCGCGGGGTCCTCGAGATGCTCGAGGACGTCCATGAGGAGGACGGCGTCGTAGGACGCATCGTCTTCATCGAGGGCCAGCGCGTCGCCGCGGGCGAACGTCGCGCCGGACGAGCGCGAACGCGCCGCCTCCAGCGAGGGAAGGGAGAGGTCGAGGCCTTTGACGCGCCAGCCCGCGGCCGCCAGCGGGTTGGCGAGCAGCCCGCCGCCGCAGCCGACGTCGAGGAGGCGGGCGCCGGGCGCCAGGCCCTCGCGTTCCAAGGCGCTCCGGATGTAGTCGAGACGGGTCGGGGTCTCGGCGCGGAGCAAGGCGATGGCGTGCGTGTCGCCTTCGTGCCAGGCCGCGCCCAGTCCGTTGTAGAAGGCGTTGTCGACGCGCGGACCCTCGTCGGCGCGGAAGCGGCGGGCGTCGATCCAATAAGACCACTGGTAGGCGCTGATGGCGAGGACGAGGAGGGGGAGGGCCGCGCGCAGCGCCGCGCCCTCTTCGCGCGTCCACAGCGTCCCGACGGCCAGGAGCGCGGCGGGATGGAGCGAGTAGAGGAGGGCATGGACCCAGTGTTCGGTGCCCCCGCATTCCCGGGCGTGGATCCACTGGTCCTTGGCCACGAGCAAAGTGGAGGCCGCGGCGCCCGCGGCGTAGAGCGCCAGCCGGGACGGCGTCGGCAGCGTCAGGGCGGGAAGGAGCAGGACGGCGGCGAAGACGGCGGAGTCGGCGACGTGGCCCCAGCTCTCCCAGCGCCCCAAGCCGCGGCCCCGATGGAAATGGAGCTCGTCGACGAGCATGAGGGCGCCCTGCGCGGCGACCAGCGGGTAGGCGGAGAAGGCCAGCCAGGCGGCGGGAGTCATCAGGTCTTGCGCAGGAGGTTCGCGACGACGGTCAGGCCCGGCCCGTAGGCGAGGGAGAGGATGAGGTCGTCGCGGCGCACGGACTCGTCCTCGAGCATCGCGCTCCAGACGTGAGGCAAAGTGGCCGAGGACATGTTGCCCCGACGGCGCAGGACTTCGCGGCTGTGGGGCGCGGAGTCCGGGGAGAGGCCCAGCGCCTCGAGCGTGGAGTCGATGACGCGCGGGCCGCCGGGGTGGATGGCGAAGTGGCGGACGTCCCCCAGCCGCGCGCCGGCGCGCGAGAGGAAGCGCCCGACGAATCCGGCCACCGCT
Source organism: uncultured Elusimicrobia bacterium (assembly GCA_964618085.1). Classification (GTDB taxonomy): domain Bacteria; phylum Elusimicrobiota; class Elusimicrobia; order UBA1565; family UBA9628; genus GWA2-66-18. The sequence goes on along the minus strand of CAZTZW010000351.1, from coordinate 24 downwards.
CCCCCGATGTAGGCAAACACCTCG
>CAZTZW010000350.1:0-3633 GCA_964618085.1 uncultured Elusimicrobia bacterium | reverse complement strand
GGCATCACGAAGGTGAGCGACCTGCGCGGGGCGCAGGCGCCGGTGCTCGACGCGGCGGCGCACATCAAGATCGGCGATCACGCGGCGGCGGTGGCGGGGCTGACCAAGCATCTGGAGGTCTTCCCGAAGGACGCGCCGGGGTGGGGGCTTCTCGCGCTGGCGGAGTACAAGCAGAAGAGGTACGAGCCGTCCATCCGCGCGGCGCAGAAGGCGCTCGACCTCAACCGGCTCGACGAGCGGGCGCGCGGCGTGAAGACGCTCGACTACCTGGCCCTGGAGCGCTACGCGGACGCCGAGACCGAGGCGTCCTACGCCCTTTCCCTTAATCCCCGCAACGCGCACGCCTACGTCCAGCGCGCCGAGGCACGGCTCGCGCTCGGGCGCCAGGCCGAGCATCTCGCCGACCTGAAGGCGGCCGCCGAGATCGACGCGCAGTACGCCTCCCTTTATGAGGACGCCCTCACCGGCCGCAAGCGCGGCGGCGCGCCCTCGACCCCGGGCCTGACCAAGCGCTCGGCGCTGTGGATCGGCGCGGCGGGCACGGCGTTCTTGTTCCTCTCCTTCGCGGTGTACCGCAAGCGCGGCGACACCACCATGCGCGCGGCGCTGCGCCACGACGACCACGCCGCCGCGGTCGCGCAGGCGCCCCGCGTGGACGCGGTGCCCCAGGGCTTCCAGGTCGTGCGCACGCTGGGCCAGGGCGGCATGGGCGTCGTCTATGAGGCGGTGGACCTGGCGCTCCAGCGCACGGTCGCGCTCAAGAAGATGCGCGACGAGGTCGCGGTCAACCCGCGCGAGCGCGCCCGGTTCTTGAAGGAGGCGCGCGTCGTCGCGGGCCTCAAGCACCCCAACATCGTCGAGATCTACTCCATCCAGGAGAACCCCGAGGGGCTGTTCCTCGTCTTCGAGCGCGTGCCCGGCATGACTTTGCACGAGCGCCTGGGCAAGGGCGCCATGTCCCCGGCCGAGGCGGTGTCCGTGCTGCGCCAGGTCGCCGCCGCGCTCGACTACGCCCACGCCGTGGGCGTGGTCCACCAGGACCTCAAGCCCGCCAACATCATGGTGCACGGCGGCCAGGTGAAGGTCATGGATTTCGGCATCGCCCGCCGCGTGCAGGAGACCTTGTCCACCATGTCGCGCGTCGAGGTGGCGGGCACGCCCGCCTACATGGCGCCCGAGCAGGAGCAGGGCGTCGGCGTGGGACCGGCGGCCGACCTGTTCGCCCTCGGCGTGTGCGCCTACGAGTCGCTGAGCGGCAACCTGCCGTTCCCCCAGGGCGGCATCATGGCGAAGATACAGGGCGCGTACCGGCCCGTGACCGACAACAGCCTGACGCCCCTGCCCAAGAGCGTCGACGAGCCCATCGCGCGCGCCCTCGACCCGATGCCGGGCAAGCGCCACGCCTCGGCGTCGGCCTTCATCGACGCCCTGGCGCGCTCGCTGGCTTAGCCTCGCCGGGACGGCGGGCATTTCGTAGAATCTACGCGATGGCCTTCCCCGTGTCCCGTCCCCGCCGCCTGCGCGCCACGCCCGCCCTGCGCGCCCTCGTGCGCGAGACCACGCTCGACGCCGGCGACCTCGTCCTGCCGCTGTTCATCAAGCCCGGCAAGGGCGTCAAGAAGCCCATCTCCTCCATGCCGGGGCACTTCCAGCTCTCGGTGGACGAGGCGGTCAAGACCGCGGGCGAGGCCGTCAAGCTCGGCGTGCCCGCCGTCATCCTCTTCGGCATCCCCGAGAAGAAGGACGCCAAGGCGTCCGGCGCCTACGCGGCCGACGGCATCGTCCAGCGCGCGGCCAAGGCCATCAAGGCCAAGCACCCCGACCTCCTGCTCATCGCCGACCTGTGCTTCTGCGAGTACATGGACCACGGCCACTGCGGCGTCATCAAGGACGGCAAGGTCCTCAACGACGCGACGCTCGAGCTGGCGGCCAAGACCGCGGTGTCCCAGGCCCAGGCCGGCTTCGACATCGTGGCGCCCTCGGGCATGATGGACGGCCAGGTCGGCGTCATGCGCCGCGCGCTCGACGCCTCGGGCCACGCGAACACGCCCATCCTCGCCTACGCGGCCAAGTACGCCTCGGCCTACTACGGCCCGTTCCGCGAGGCGGCCGAGTCGCCGCCCTCCTTCGGGGACCGCGCCAGCTACCAGATGGACCCGGCCAACTCCGACGAGGCGATCCGCGAGGTCGCCCTCGACGTCGCCGAGGGCGCCGATATGGTCATGGTCAAGCCCGCCTTGCCCTATCTCGACGTGCTCAAGGCCGTGAAGACCCGCTTCGGCCTGCCCACCGCGGCCTACCAGGTCTCCGGCGAGTACGCGATGATCAAGGCCGCGGTGCAGAAGGGCTGGATCGACGAGAAGAAGGTCGCCTTGGAGGCGCTGCTGTCCATCAAGCGCGGCGGCGCGGACTTCATCTTGACCTACTACGCGCTGGAGGCGGCGAAATGGCTGGGGTGAAGTCCAAGAAGCTGTTCATCCGCGCGAAGAAGTCCTTGGTCGGCGGGGTGAACTCGCCGGTGCGCGCCTTCAAGTCCGTCGGCGGCTCTCCCGTCTTCATGAAGTCGGGCTCGGGCGCGTGGCTGACCGACGCCGACGGCCGCCGCTACATCGACTTCTGCCTGTCGTGGGGCCCGCTGATGTTCGGCCACGCGCGCCGCGAGATCGTCGCCGCCGCCCAGCAGGCCCTGCGCCAGGGCAGCACCTTCGGCGCCGCCACCGAGGCCGAGGTCGCCCTGGCCGAGCGCATCAAGGCCGCCATCCCCTCGATGCAGCTCCTGCGTCTGACCAGCTCGGGCACCGAGGCGGGCATGAGCGCCTGCCGCGCCGCGCGCGCGTTCACCAGGCGCGACCTCATCATCAAGTTCGCGGGCGGCTATCACGGCCACATGGACGCCATGCTCGTCGCCGCCGGCTCCGGCGCGACGACCTTGGGCGTGCCCGATTCAGCCGGCGTGCCCAAGGGCATCGCCGCCACGACCATCGTCGTGCCGTTCAACGACCTCGACACCTTGAAGAAGGCGTTCGCCCGGAACAAGGGCCGCGTCGCCGCCGTGCTGATGGAGCCCATCCCCGCCAACATGGGCATCGTCTTCGCGGAGGACGGCTTCCTCAAGGCCGTCCGCGCGCTGTGCACGAAAGAGAAGTCGTTGCTCATCTTCGACGAGGTCATCACGGGCTTCCGCGTCTGCTACGGCGGCGTGCAGAGCCTGGAGGGCGTGAAGCCCGACCTCACCGTGCTGGGCAAGATCATCGGCGGCGGCCTGCCGCTGGCCGCCTACGGCGGGCGCAAGGACGTGATGTCCATGATCGCTCCCGAGGGCCCGGCCTACCAGGCCGGCACCTTGTCGGGCAACCCCGTGGCCGTGGCCGCGGGCACGAAGATGCTCGACCTGCTGCGGACCGTGAACCCCTATAAGCGGATGGAGCAGTTGAAGGAGTACCTGTGCGAGGGCTTCCGCCTGGCCGCCGTGCGCGCGGGCGTGCCCCTGCGCATCCAGTCCACCGCCTCGATGTTCACCCCGTTCTTCCTCGACGGCGAGGCGACGGACTACGCCTCCGCCATCAAGGCCGACAAGGCCGCCTACGGCCGCTTCTTCCACGCGATGCTCCAGCGCGGCGTGTACCTGCCGCC
>CAZTZW010000349.1:0-3667 GCA_964618085.1 uncultured Elusimicrobia bacterium | reverse complement strand
TGCGCCCCACTCACCGCTGCATCGTGCCCGACCACGTCGGCATGGGCCTGTCCGACCGGCCCGACGACGACGTCTACTCGTATACCTTGGAATCGCGCATCCGCGACCTCGACGCCCTCATCGAGCGCGTCGCGCCGAGCGGGCCGGTGTCGCTCGTGCTCCACGACTGGGGCGGGATGATCGGCATGGGCTGGGCGACGCGCCATCCGCAGCGCGTGGCGCGCATCGCGGCGTTCAACACCGGCTGCTTCCGCCTGCCGCCGGGCAAGTCCTTCCCGCCGGGCCTCGCCTTCCTGCGCGGCCCTCTCGGCGCCCTCGCCATCCGCGGCCTGGGCCTGGGACGGCGCAAGGTGCTCGACACGTGCACGGTGAAGCGCCGCCTTCCGGCCGACGTCGCCGCGGGGTATCTCGAGCCGCTCGCCGGCTGGGACGCCGCGCGCGCCGCGCACCGCTTCGTCCAGGACATCCCTCTCTCGCCCTACGACCGCGCCTGGGCCGTCGTCGCGGACATCGAGGCCCGGCTCCCCGCGCTCAAGGACGTCCCCATGTTCCTCCCGTGGGGGATGAAGGATTGGGTGTTCGACGAGGCCTTCTTGAACGGCTGGCGCGAGCGGTTCCCCAAGGCCGTGGTGAAGCGCTACGAGGACTGCGGCCATTTCCTGCTCGAGGACGCGGCCGAGTCGGTCGTGCCCCTGCTGCGCGATTTCGTCGCGGGCAAGGCCGTCGCCGCATGACGACGGCGTCCGCTTTCCGCGGCGTGGCGGAGACCTTCCTGGAGACCGCGCGGCGCTTGGGCTCCGCCCCGGCCGTCGTGCGCGGTCATGAGGTCGCGAGCTTCGCCCAGCTGGCCGAGGACGTCGAGCGGCTGGCGGGCGGTCTCCTTCGCGCGGGGCTCGCGCCGGGTTCGCGCGCCGCTCTGCTGGTGCCGCCGTCGCGCGACTTGTACGCCTTGGTCTTCGCGCTGTACCGCGCGGGAATCGTGCCCGTGCTCGTCGACCCGGGGCTGGGTCTGCCCGCGGTGGGGCGCTGCCTCGCGGAGACCGAGCCGGACGCCTTCATCGGGACGCCGAAGGCCCACCTCGGCCGCTGGCTGGGGAACTGGGCGCCGGGGGCGAAGGTGTCCATCGTGGCGGACGGCAAGCTCCCGGGCCTGTGGAACACCCGCGAGCTGCGCCGCATGGGCGCGGCGGGCGCGGGGCGCGACGCGCGCCCCGACGGACTAGCCGCCATCCTGTTCACCTCTGGCAGCACCGGCCCCGCCAAGGGCGTGACGTACACGCACGGCATGTTCGCGGCGCAGGTCGAGGCGCTGCGCGCGCTCTTCGACATCAAGGAGGGGGAGGTCTCGGTGCCGACCTTCCCGCTGTTCGGCCTGTTCGACGCGGCGCTGGGCGTGACCAGCGTCATCCCCCGGATGGACTTCACCAAGCCGGCCTCGGCCGACCCGATGGAGCTGGTGCGCCTGCTCCAAAAGCACCGGGCGCAGCAGTTGTTCGCCTCGCCCGCCCTGCTCGACAAGCTGGGCCGCTTCGGCGAGCGCCACGGCATCGCCTTGCCAGACCTGCGCCGCGTCATGTCCGCCGGCGCTCCGGTCCCCGCCAAGACCGTGTCCCGCGTCCTGAAGATGCTGGCGCCCGGCGTCCAGGTGTACACGCCCTACGGCGCGACCGAGGCCCTGCCCGTCGCGCTCCACGGTTCCGACGAGATCCTGCGCGAGACCGCCGCCGCGTCCGCCGACGGCAAGGGCACCTGCGTGGGCAAGCCCGTCCCCGGTCTCGACGTCGCCGTCGTCCCGGTGAGCGACGCTCCGCTCCCGGCCTGGACGGAGTCTCTGCGCCTGCCCGCGGGCGTCGACGGCGAGGTGACGGTGAAGGGCCCCATGGTCTCCGCCGCCTACTGGCGCCGCCCGGAGGCCGACGCGGCGGCCAAGGTCGCGGACGCCGGCGGGACGCGCCACCGCATGGGCGACCTCGGACGCCTCGACATCGACGGCCGCCTGTGGTTCCTCGGCCGCAAGTCCCAGCGCGTGCGGGCCTCGCACGGCGACATGCCCACCGAGCCGGTCGAGGGCGTGTTCAACGCCCTGCCCGCGGTGCGCCGCTGCGCCTTGGTGGGCGTCGGCGAGGCTGGCCGCCAGACGCCGGTGCTGTGCGTGGAGCGCGAGCCCGGCTCGCCCGTCTCCGACGACGCCCTTCGCCGTCAACTGCTGGAGCTGGCGCAGAAGCGCGGGATCACGCGCCCCATCCGCGCGGTGCTGTTCCACCCGGGCTTCCCGGTGGACCCGCGCCACAACGCGAAGATACGGCGCGAGGAACTGGCCGTCTGGGCGGCGGGGGAGCTGTGAGGGCTTTAGTGACCGGCGGCGGCGGCTTCCTCGGCTCCGCGCTGGCGCGCAAGCTGCGCGAGCGCGGCGACGACGTGCGCGTGTTCGGACGCGGCTCCTACCCGGAGCTGGAGGCCGTCGGCATCGACTCGTTCCGCGGCGACGTGGTCGACGCGGAGGCGCTGAAGGAGGCCGTGGACGGCGTCGACGTGGTGTTCCACGCGGCGGCCAAGGTCGGCCTGTGGGGCGACCCCCGGGCCTTCGACGAGGTCAACGTCGAGGGCACGAAGAACGTCATCGCCGCCTGCCTGGCTCAGGGCGTGGACAAGCTCGTGTTCACCTCCTCGCCCAGCGTCGTCTTCCACGGCGGCGACGTCGAGGGCGTCGACGAGAGCGCGCCGTATCCCGCGGCGTTCGACTCGGACTACTCGCGCACCAAGGCGAAGGCCGAGGAGATCGTGCTCGCGGCCAACCACGACCGCTTGTCCACCGTGGCCCTGCGCCCGCACCTCGTCTGGGGCCCGGGGGACCGGCACGTCCTGCCGCGCGTCGTCGCCCGCGCTCGAGCGGGACGTCTGTTCAAGATCGGCGACGAGGACAAGAAGGTCGATACCATCTTCATCGACGACGCGGTCGAGGCCCACGTGCTCGCCGCGGTCCAGCTCTCGCCCCTGGCGGAGCTCGCCGGTAAAGCCTATTTCCTGTCCGCAGGGGACCCTCGTCCTCTGTGGGAAGTCGTCGACCGCCTCCTGAAGGCGGCCGGGCTCGGCCCGGTCAAGACCTCGGTGCCCAAGGGGGCGGCGCTGGCCGCCGCGGGCGCCTGCGAGAAGCTGTGGCGCTTCCTGGGCAAGGAGAGCGAGCCTCCCCTCACCCGCTTCCTGGTCAAACAGCTCACCACCGCGCACTGGTTCGATATCTCGGCGGCCAAGCGCGATCTGGGCTGGCGCCCGCGCGTGAGCATCGAGGACGGCATGGAACGTCTGGCGCACTGGTACCGGGCCTCAGGGCCCAGGGAATAGGACCCTAAAGGGCCCTCGCCGCGTCCTCGCCTCCCGGTTATATATAGGAGGATGCGTGTACTCGTCCTCCTGTTGTGCGCAGGTCTCGCGCATGCCGCGCCGGCGACGCCCGCCGAACGCGAGCGGGCCGTGCGCGCGCTGCTGCGGGAGATACGCGCCGAGGCGGCCAAGCCGGGCGCCGACCTGGCCCCCCTGCGCCAGCGACTGGCCGCGCTCGCTCCGGCGGGCGCCGGCGACCCGCTCGCCCAGAGGGCGGCGACCTTGCTCGCGGCGGCGTCGCGCGGCGAGGCGCTGCCGGAGCCCGATGAGAGCGAGGGGAGCGTCG
>CAZTZW010000348.1:2939-3669 GCA_964618085.1 uncultured Elusimicrobia bacterium | reverse complement strand
GGCGCGAGGGTGACGGCCGGGCCGACCAGCAAGGTCCGTCCCGCGACCCCGGCCAGCGAGGAGACGACGGCGGCCGGGACGGGACGCGCGCGAGTGACCGCGAAGACGGGGGTGGACGGCCCGAAGGCCGTCAGGAGCGTCAGCAGCGCCGTCATCGCGCGCGTCGCCATCTCCCCTTGATAGTAGCCTCCCTGGCGGGGTCCCTCCACGGTCTTTGGACCCATCAGCCGAAGTCCTAGGACCCACGGTATTCCTATATAATCCCTGTCATTCCAGGCCTGTAAGTTCTAGGCCCCTCCCCCGATAAAGAGCCCAGGTGGACGCCGACATCGACCGCCTCATCAGTCTCCACGCCGACCGGGCGTACGCCATCGCTTTGCGCATGACGGGCAACGAGGCCGTGGCGGGCGACGTGGTGCAGGAAGCGTTCCTACGGGCCATGAGATACTTCAAGACCTACGATCCGACGCTGCCGTTCGAAGCCTGGCTGTCGCAGATCCTGAGGAACGTCTACCTCAGCTCCCTGCGCTCCGAGGCCCGGAAGCGCTCGGTGTCCTTGTCCTACAAGACCGACGAGGACGCCGCCGCGTTGGAGGACGCCCTGGCCTCGGACGAGCCCAGCCCCGAGCGCATGGCCGAGGCCCGTGAGAACACCGACCGCGTCCAAGCCGCGCTCATCCTGCTATCGCCCACGCTGCGCCTGGCGGTGGTGATGGTGGACCTGGAGGGC
>CAZTZW010000348.1:0-2929 GCA_964618085.1 uncultured Elusimicrobia bacterium | reverse complement strand
CCGCGCGCGAGGAAGCGGCGTCCACGCTCGGCTGCTCGCTCGCCGCGCTCGACGTGCGCCTGCACCGCGGGCGCCAGAAGCTCAAGGAGCTGCTCTCATGAACTGCCACGCGACGCGCGCCGTGCTCGACCTCCACGCCGAGGGCCGCCTGACCTCGGGCCGCGCGAAGGCCGTCTCAGCCCACCTGGAAGGCTGCGCCGCCTGCCGCGCCTTGGCCGTTCCCGCGCCCGCCGCCGCGCCGGGCAAGGCCGCGACGTCCGCGTTCAAGGCGAAGCTCGCCGCCGTCGTGAAGGCCGAGCGCCCGGCGCCCGCTGAGCCGGCCCGCGCGCTGTCGCTGTTCCCGAGAGACGCCGCGGCGGTCGCTTTCGCGACGGCCGCGGTGGCCGTGATCGCGCTGGGGCTCGGCTGGAACGGCGTGCCGAACCAGAACTACGACGGCGGCGACGAGCTCGCCGGGAGGATCCGATGAGAAGTCCCGCGCTCGACGCCAATCGCATAGGGGAGCTGGCCTTGATCGCCTGCGCCGTGCTCCTGCCGCTCGCGTTCTTCTTCCGCACCTACGATTCGTCCGCCGTCAAGCTCGCGGTCCTTCATTGGGGCGCGATCGCGCTGGCGACCGCCTGGCTGTGGCAGGGCCTCTCCTCCGGCCGCTTCACCGTCTCCGCGGCTTCATGGCCCGCCCTGCTGCCCGCTCTCCTCTACGGCGCGTGGGCCGCGGCGAGCTTCGCGGCCTCCGAGCACAAACTCGCGGCGCTGCCCTACGCCCTCAACGACGCCGCCATGCTGGCGGCGTACCTCGCCGCCTTCGTCGGCTTCGCCGGAGCCCGCTTCGCCGCCCGCTTCGCGTCCTTCACCGTGCTCACGGGCTGGCTGGTCGTCCTGTACGCCCTGCTGCAGTCCGCCGGGGTCGACCCGCTCGTCTGGAAGGATGCTTGGGGAGAGCGCCGCGCCTTCTCCACGCTCGCCAACCCCGAATACTGCGCCGTGTTCCTCGCCCTGCTGCCGCCCCTGGCCCTCTCGGTCATCCAAGACCCGGAATCGCCGCGAGAGATGCGCGCGGCGTCCTACCTCCTCCTTCCCCTCGCGGCCGTCGCCTGCGTGCTGACGCGCGCGCCTTGGGGCGTCCTCTCCTTCGTCGCCGTGTCGACGGCGTACGGGCTGCTCGCGCCCCTGACCCTCGGCGCCCGCTCGGCGCTGCGCGCGTCGGTCGTCGCGCTCGTCTTGGCCGCGTCGGTAGGAGGCGCGGCCGCGCTGTTGGGCCAGTTCCGCGGCGGAGAGTTCGCCCGCGACTGGGGCATGCACCGCGCCACCGCGAGCGGCGCCCTCCGCATGGCCGGGCAGCGTCCGCTGCTCGGCGCCGGGCCCGGGGCCTTCGGCTACGCCTATCCGAACTTCCGTTCCCCGGAGGACATCCGCTCTTACGGAAAGCACAACACGTTCTTCGCCCGCCCGATCTCCTCGTTCCTCGGCGCGCTGGCCCAGACCGGCGCCGTCGGCGCCATCCTCTGGCTCTGGCTGTTCGGCGCCGCGCTCTGGAGAGGCCTGACGGGAGCGTCCGCCCTGCGCCGCGCGGGCGCCGTCGCGGAATCGACGTACGCCGCCGGCTTCTCCGCCGCCGCCGCGGGCGCCTTGCTCGCCGCTCAGTTCTGCGAAGGCTGGCAATCCGCCGCGCCGGGCTGGCTCCTGTGGACCCTCGCGGGTCTCGGCGCGGGGCTGTCGGTCCTGGCCGCCAAACGCGCGCCAGTGAGCGCCTATCCCTTCCCCGTCTCCGAAGACGTGCGCCGCGCGCTCCACGTGCCGGCGCTGCTCGCCGCCGCGGCGCTCGCCGCCCCCCCGGGCGCTTGGCTCAAGTCGGAGGTGGATTTCAACAAGGGCGTGTTCTTCGCCAAAGAAGGCCAGTTCGACGAGGCCGTCGCGCACTGGGACCGCGTCGCCCCCGGCGCCGCGACCTACGTCTCGAGCCTCTACTTCCGCGGCAACGCACGTCTCGATCAGGACAGGGCCGAAGACGCCCTGGCCTTCTACGACCGCCTGCGCGCGACGGCGCCGGACTACGTCCTCGTCCACGCCCAACGCGGCGCGGCCTTGGCCAAACTCGGACGCTGGGAGGAGGCCGCCGTGGCCCGCGCGCGTCAGGCCGAGCTCGACCCCGTCTACGTCCCCAACCTCGTCGCCTGGGCGGAAGCCGCCCGCGCCTCCGGCGACTTGGAACAGGCCCGACGCGCCGTCGAGCTGGCCCAGGCGGAGTCCCCCGACGACGCGTCCGTGAAGACCCAGGTCGCCGCCAACGCTCTCTACGAGCGGCGGCTGGTGGCCGACGAAGCCCGCCGCAAAGCCCTCGAGCGGCGCGGCACGGCGCGCAGACCCTAACAGAAGGGACAGGCACTTTCGTTAGGGTGACGCTGTTTTCGCGTGAAAAGCGCCCTACCCTAACGAAAGTGCCTGTCCCTTCTGTTAGGGGTCGAGCTTGAAGGTGCCCTTGGGCTCGCGCTGGACGATGAGCTGGGGCGTGCCGGCGGCGGAGTAGCGCAGGAAGACGCGCGTCACGAAGCCGTCCTCGACGCGCACGAAGCGCTCGCGCGGCTGGCGGTCGGCGGGCGCGGGCGTCCACTCGCCGACGGGCGGCAGGAGGCGGTGCTCCAGGCGCAGCGGCCGGTTGCCGGGCGCGAGCTTGAGCAGCAGGCGCTTCTGCGCGCCGCGCGCGCCGGGGGCCGTGCGGCCCGTCTCGACGCCGTCGACGAAGACCACGGTGTAGGAGGCGCCCTCGTCCGTCGGGTCGAGGACGGTCTCGTCGACGAGCAGCTGGAAGTTGGCGTCCGCCGGGCTCACGCCGGCGGGCTTGGGCTCGGGCGGCGCGCCGGCGGGCTCAGCCGCGCGGCGAGGGGTCCCGCAGGCCGCGGCGAACGCGACGAGGGCCGCGAGCGCGGCG
>CAZTZW010000347.1:0-3674 GCA_964618085.1 uncultured Elusimicrobia bacterium | reverse complement strand
TCGCCTGCAGCCGGCTCGACGCCTGGCTGGTGCCGGTCAATGCGCGCCTCGCGCAGCGCGAGATCGATACCTTCGTCGAACATTCGGGCGCGCGCCTGGCGGCGTTCACCAGCGCGGTTTCTCCCGAGGCCGAAGCCCATGCGCTGCGCCTCGTCGCGGAAGGTGACGGACACCAGGCCCTGCTTCTCATCCACCACGACGACGGAGGCGTTGCTGAAGCCGCCGTTGCTGCGCGGGATGGCGGCGATGTCGCCTCTCTTGATGGGATAGCCGGCCAGGCCGAGACGGATGGCCTCCTTGGCCTGGATGGGGGTCATCAGCGGCTGCCCCGTATCGGGGTTCTTCGCCGTCATGATGCGCAGCTTCTCCTCGAGCTGCTCCTTCGTGCAGCGGTAGATGACGCACTGGAGGCCCTCGCGCTCGTGCGCCTCGGCGACGGCTTCGCCCTGGCGGCGGTTCAGCTTCAGCTGCTCCATCGCCGCCCTGACGCGGTCCTCGCGCTCGGCCAGCGCCGCGTTCTGCGCGACCGTCCCGGGCGCGACCGGCGGTCTGACGCCCGCGGGGACCGAGCCCGAGGCGGAGGGCTTCACCGCCTTGGATAAGGCGGTCTGGCCCAGGCGCGCCGTCGCGCGGGCCAAGGGCATCACGCCGAGCACGCACATCCCCCCCTCGAGCGCCTTCTCGCCGCCGGAGGTCTTCTCCCACCCCGCCACCAGCGCGTAGCAGTCGTAGCCGGGGATGAAGTGCTTGGTCGTGTCCCAGAACTCCTCGCGGCGCTGACGGTCGCTGGCCAGCCGCGAGAGCTCGTTGAGGCCCGCATGGAAGGGGCCGCTGCCGTTGACCAGCTCCTCGGCCCGCGCGCGCTGGCGGGCCTCGCACGCCTCCCGCCCGTCCGCTCCCGGCTTCGGGCACTCCTTCTCCGTCAGGTAGTGCTGCAGCTCGCGCCGGGCCGCGACCAGGCGGGCGGAGAAACCGGCGACGTCCACCATGACTTTGTTCGCCTCATCGTACTCGCCGACGCGGCGGTTCCCCAACCGGGTGAAGTGGCTCTCGCTGAAGCGGTAGATGAGAGCGGCGCGGTCGGGAGCGGCGCGGACGAAATAGGGCGGGAACTCCTCGGGGAACGACTGCGGGTCCATGCGCTGGTGCGGCGCGGGCGGCGCGCCGTCGTCGCGGCGGCGGACGAAGCCCGAGCGCTCGAACTCGCCGACCAGCTCGAGCCGCTCGTCGCCGCTCAGCGCCGCGGCGGTGCGCGTCGCCTCCGTCTTCGTGCGGTCGGTCTGCTCCTTCCAGTCGTCGCGCTCGGTGTCGGGCGCGCGCGACATGCCGTCGGCGATGTCCAAGTGGGCCACGGCGCGCAGCAGGCGGCGGCCGCGGGCCACCTCCCGCGCGATGGCTTGGCCCGCCTCGGTCAGGCGGCCGTCGCGGAAGTAGACCCCGCGGTCCGCCGCCAGCTTCTCGGTCTGGCGCCGCGTCAGGTACTCGTGCACGTCGTAGAAGGCCGCGACATCGTCGAACTTCTTGATGAAGTCCTCGCGCCCCGCCAGTCCAGAGCCGGGCGTGATGATGTAGGACTCGACGAACTCGACGAAGCGGGCCCACTCGGAGAGTCCCTCGGCCGTCAGCGTGCCCGCCGCGACCTGCGGCAGGCGCGCCTCCAGCGCGGCCAGGAGCTTGGATGCCGTCTCCTGGTGGTCGCGGTCCTGCTCGGGGGAGAGGACGAAGGCCTTGTTGAGGTAGTACTTCTCCAGCGCGTCCAGTTCCGCGCGGCTCGGGCCCCCGGGACGCTGGTAGACGAGGTTGATGCGGCGGATGGTCTGGGCGACCTCCGCGCGCTCCGCGGGCGTGTAGCTGTGCCCCCGCACCAGCGCGGAGACGGCGTCGCGCAGCTCCAGCCACTTGGCCGTCCCGGCCGAGCTATCCCCCCCACAGGCGGACGCGACGTCGGCCTTGGCCAAGCGCGGCAGGCGCTTGCCGACGTAGGCCCCGCGCAGTTCCAGGCAGAAGGACTCCCCCTTCCCCGAGCAGCGCAGGTGCGCCTGGACGTCCTTCTCGTTGGGGTTCAACAGGTACGGCGCCGAGAGGCAGGTCTGGGCGAAAGCGCGCGACGCCGGGTCGTCGTTGACGGCGCCGACCGGAGGGCTCGCGAGCGCCAGCAGGACGGCGAGCGCGCCGCGCCGCGGGATAAAGGGGGCCATCACCCCCATTATAGGCCGACAGCCGCCGGCGCGCCAGGCATTTTCCGGGAGCTGGCCCCTGGAAATCGCTCCAGAAGCGGCTTTGCGCGCCGCGGCGTCAGCCGCGCAACCGCGCTTCTCCCGCCGCCGGGCCGGCTAGCGGTTGAGCAGGACGACTTCGATGCGCTGGTCGGAGAACGGGGCGCGCGCGGCGTCCACGGTGACGTTGCGCGTCGCCGTCATCAGCTCGCGCAGGAGGTACTCCTGCACGGCCTTGCCCTGCGCCTCGCCGAGCTCCTTCGTGTTGGCGAAGACGCGCACGGCGACCGGGATGCCGGAGAAGCGGCGCTTGATGAGGTCGGCGGCCGAGCGCAGGAGGTCCTTGGCGATGGGACCCTCGAGGGCGGAGAGGTTCTTGCCGGTGCCGAAGAGGACGGCCGAGTCGAGGCTCACGTGCATGCCCGTGTCCTCCTGGTGGACGATGCCCTTGAAGAGCAGGGGCTTGCCCACGCTGGTGCGCGGGGAGCCGTCGGGGCTGGTGAAGGTGTAGACGGCCGAGTAGGACTTGCCGGCGCGGACCCACTCGCCCTGGTCGTTCTGGCCGCTCCACAGCAGGTCCTCGGGCGGGTCGCCCGCGCCGGACCAGTTGTGGAACACGCGGCCTTCCTCGTCGGCGATGGTCAGGCTCCAGCCCCACTTTCGGCCTTCCTTGGGGTCGAGCTTGCGCTGGAGGGCGTTCTCGAGCTGGTCCTTCACCCGGAAGCCGATGCCCGGGCGCTGGCTGAAGGTGACGCGCCACGGCTGGATGGCCCGCTCGTTCATCAGGAGCTCGGGATGGGTGCGGCGCCAGGAGACGGTGAGCGGGGAGACGGCGAGGAGCAGGTTCTCGTCGGGCTTGAGCGAGGGCTTGATGGTCTCGAAGGGGTCCACGTCCATGCGCAGGGGCGGCTTGGAGTTGGAGAGCTTGCTGCCGGCGCTCTCCTCGGCCTTGATGACGATCTCGGAGGGCATGCCGCCGGCGGGCGCGGCGGCGGGCGGCGCGGCGGGAGCTTGCGCCCCGGCGGGCGAGAGGAGAATCGAGACGAGGATCAGGCTATTCATGTTCACTCCAGTACGAAGCGGAAGGTGATGACGCCCCACTGCACGCCGGCTCCGGCCATCGGCGCGAACTTCCAGCCCTTCAGGGCCTCCATCGCGAGCTTGTCGAGGCGGCCGTAGCCCGAGGTGCGCTCGACGCGCATGTCCTGCAGGACGTCGCCCGCCGCGTCCACGTTGAAGCGGATGGCCACCGTGGCCTCCAGGATGCCCTGGTCGCGGGCCCATTGCGGGAACGTGGGCGCGATATAGGCGCGGATCTTGCGGTCCGCCAGCGGGCCTTCGATGTCCATGCCCTTCTTGGCGCCGGCTTCCGCGGCCGCGGAGGCGACGCGGGCGGGCTTGGGCGCCTCGGCGCCGGCGGCCAGGCGCGCCGCGACGGGCGCGGGGCGGCCCATGTCG
>CAZTZW010000346.1:0-3675 GCA_964618085.1 uncultured Elusimicrobia bacterium | reverse complement strand
GGTGTGGGCCGACGCGGGGAGAGAGGAGAGGGCGGCGAGGAGGAGGGCGAGTGCTCGGCGGATCATGCCCGCAGTGTAGCACCGCCCCGACGCGAACGGGGTCCCCAAGGACCCTGTTTCACGGCGGGAAAGGGCCTAGAGACCGCGGCCCGAAGGGCTTATCTGCGGGCGGCGCCGCCGACGAGGCGGAACTGCACGACCCGCATCTCCTCGGCGTCGCGCAGCTGCCGGCCGTTGGCGAAGCAGAGCTTGGCCTTCAGGTCCGCGAGCGTCAGGCCCGCCTTCTGCGCGATGGCGTCGTCGAGCGAGCCGTACGCGGCGAGCTCGACCGAGGTCACCACCACCTTGCCGCGCACGTTGCCATGCTTGTCGAGCAGGGGCAGCTCGTCGCCGGGCACGCGGTCGGCGCTCTTGGAGTCGTAGGCGGGCGAGACCGTCGCCGTCTTGCGCCCCGCCAGGATCATCTGGATCATGGCCTCGCCCAGGCCGCCGTCCCCGTACCAGCCGTACTGGAATACCTTCGTCTCCGGATAGCTGCTCGTCACGGGACGTCCGCCGGCGCGGAAGGCTCGATCTCGACAATCACCTCGCGCATCAGCTCCTCGAGGTTGCGCTGGGCCTCCTCGGGGGAGTCCCCGCGGACCTGGAGCATGCCCAGGCGCTCGGTACCGGTGACGCCGCCGACGTAGGACTCGCCCTCCTGCTTGAACTTCTCGAGCTCGACGAGGCCGGGATGCTGCTGGCCCTTCTTCGTGAGTCGGAAGGTCTTCACGACTCCCGACTGCGCGGGACGCAGGAAGGCGCCCTCGAGGTGGACCTGCGGAGCGCGCGCCTCGTAGCTGCCGACGGGGATGCCGGCGGCCACGAGGAGCATGTCCTCGACCACGTCGCGGCCCCACACCTTCTTGACCCAGCTCACGACGTAGTGGCCGCCGGGCCGCGCGTTGGGGTCGAAGACGAAGACGCGGCCTTGGGAGTCGATCTTACCCTCGAAGTGGACGACGCCGTCGCGGGCCCCGAAGGCCTTCATGATGCGCTCGAGCTCCTGGCGCACCCGGCGCTGCTCCTTGCGAGACATGGCGCGGCTGGGCGAGGAGGAGCCGGTGGCGATGGTGAGAGGCTTCTCGATAGGCCAGTTGTCGGTGAGGCGGCCCCAGGCCGTCTTGCCGCCCTGGCGCACCCCGTCGAAATCGAACTCCTTGCCCTCGATGAAGCCCCACACCGTGACGTCGTAGCCGTGGTGGTGGTTGTTGTTCTCCTTGGGAGTCAGGCGCAGGATGCGGGCGTAGGCCTCGCGCGCCTCGTTCCAGTCCGACACCACGCGCATGCCCACCGCGGCGGCGCCGTGGTCGAGCTTGATGACGGCGGGATAGCCCACGTGCGCGAGGGCCCGGGCGAGGTCGTTCTCGGCGCGCTGGTAATCCCCGGGCTCCTCGGTCGCGGGCTCCTTCACGCTGGCTTGGCGCACGACGTGGAAGCCCTTCTTGCGCAGCAGCTCGCCGCCCTCCGCCTTGTCGCGCATCGCGCGCACGCCCTCGACGGTATGGAAGGGCTTGCGATAGGCGTGGGCCACTTCCGAGGCCAGCTCGACGTCGGCCTCCCAGTAGCTCGTGACGCCGTCGACGCGTCCGCCGCGCGCCTCGTAGGCCTTCAAGGCGGCGAGGGTCTTCCCCAGGGCCGCCGGGTCGCGGGTATCCACCTTGATGTGCTCGTCGGCCAGCCCCGCGGCCCAGCTGTCCGAGGCGGCGACGAGGACGACTTTCACGCCGAGCTCCCGCGCCCGCTCGAGCATGAAGCGCTTGGAGGCGTAGCCGTCGCCGACGATGACGATGCTCTTGCCCTTGAGGCGGTCGCGCCGCGCGCGGGCCAGGCCGGTCTCGGTCAGCTCGTACGAGTGCATGCCCTTCTTGCGGGGATAGAGGCGGTCGAACTGCTTCTGCCCGCCGGAATCGTGCCCGTTGACCTCGATGAGCTTGGGCGTGAGCTTCCCGCCGTCGAGCGTCGACATGGTGTCGAGGCCGATGAAGTCCATGCGGCCCTGGGTCGGCTCGTCCCCGACCGGCTTGCGCTTCGCCTCGCGGCGCGCGATGCCCATGTGGATGAGCTCCACGGCGCGGTCCAGCGACGCGTAGAACGCGGCCGCCTCGCCCGGCTTCGTGAGCAGCCCGTGCTGGGAACGCAGCATCTTGACGACGTCCTCGATGCGCAGGATGGCCGCCGCGCGCTCGGGGTGCCCCTCCGGCTCGGCGGTCGTCGGGAAGCCCCAGGTCCCCGCCCGCACGAAGTGGCCCATGCTCCGGGCGCCCCCGTCCG
This sequence comes from uncultured Elusimicrobia bacterium, assembly GCA_964618085.1. GTDB lineage: Bacteria > Elusimicrobiota > Elusimicrobia > UBA1565 > UBA9628 > GWA2-66-18. Next base: position 1,362 of record CAZTZW010000346.1, on the reverse strand, counting down.
GCGTGCGCCCCCCGAAGGTGCGCGTGTTCCAGTCCTTCTTGAGCGGCGAGCCGTCGGGCAAGGCGGCGATCTCCGCGCGCGTGAGCGGCACGATGTCCACCATCTGACCGCGCAGTTCGCCCGCCATGCGCTTGCCGGTGTAGGGCTCGGTCCGGTAGTAGAGAGGCGGGGGCTCGAGGCGCTCGTCGACGAGCACCGCGCCCTCGGACGACATGTGGGGGTCGTTCTTGAGGGTCATGACGTAGTCGGTCATCTCCTCCAGGACGCCGGCGGCCGTCGTGTCGAAGAACTGGACGCCGCGCGAGGAGCGGAAATAGGAGGAGGACGGCTTGGTGACGGCCTCGCGAGACACCTTCATCGCGAGGAACTTCTTGAGCTCCTCGCGCACGGCCTCGCGCCCGGCGGGCATGGCGAGCAGGCGGGCCACGTCGAAGCGCTCGAACTCCGAGAGGTGCTTGCGCACGGGGTTGTCGGGCATCAGGAAGCCGACGGAGCGGGGCACGCCCACCCCGACCTCGGCCGCGATCATGCGCGTGTGCATCTTCTCCTTGAAGATGGACAGCAGCTCGTCGGAGGCGGAGAACGGGATCTCGCTGCCGCGCTCCAGCGGCACGCCGTCGGTGCGGCTGTTGGCCGCCTCGGTGAAGAAGTTGCCGCCGTAGCCGACGGGGCGCGGGAAACGGTACTCGACCAGCACGGGCCGTCCCTTCTTGTCGAAGTACAGTCCTTTGCGCAGGTAGATGCGGTTGCGCCCCTCAGCGATGGGCCGGCCGTCGGGGTCGAACTCGACGGGCACGGTCTTGCCGTCGCCGGTCACCTGGAAGAACCAGGACGGGTCGAAGGCCATGTGCCAATCGCCGGGAGAGGCCTTGCCGCCCTGCCTGGCGATGGGAATCTTGTACACCGAGGCGTTGACCAGCCAGGCCGCGGTGGGCCGGTCCGCGTTGAGGGGGTCGTTCTCGCGGACGATGATGTAAGGCGGATAGCCCAGCGCCTTCAGGTTCGCGGCCAGGCGCTCGTACTGCACGGCCTCGCTGCCCGGCTTGGAGCGGTGGATGGCGTAGCTCAAGCCCGAGATGGGAAGCTTGCCCGTCAGCGGCGCCGGCACGGCGTCCGGCGCTGCGGCGGGGTCCTCGCTCAGCGGCCCGTCCTCGCGCCAGAACTGGTCGAAGAAGTATCCGAGCGTCCTACGGACATCCGTTGGTCCGGGCGCCGCGCCCGCGGGCGCGGCGAGTCCGGCCGAGAGCCGCTCGACCGAGGCCAGCGCCGTGTCCGGCGTCGCGGACGGGCCGGACGGCTCGAGCGGGAGCGCCGCCTGAGCCGCGTCGGGCGCGGCGGGAGCGGGCGCGGCGAGCGGTCCCG
>CAZTZW010000345.1:0-3682 GCA_964618085.1 uncultured Elusimicrobia bacterium | reverse complement strand
GGCGGCGCGGCGCCGCTCCTCCTCGGAGCGCGCGTCGAGCCCTCGCAGGCGCTCGTCCACCATCTTCGCGGTCTGCGTGGTCTCGCGCAGGCGGCGGGAGAGGTCGTCTGTGAAGGCGATGTGCGTCTTCTCCTTGCTCTGCAGCTCGGCGTGCCAGGCTTCGCGCTCGCGCCGCAGGGACTCCTCCCACTGCGACAGCTCCTGGCGCTGGGTCTCCCACGTCGAGCGCTCCCGGTCCCAGAGCTCGCGCCACTGGGCCCGCTCCTCCTCCCACACCCGCTGCAGCTCGCCGAAGCGGCCCTGCAGCTCCTCCACGCGCTTGAGCGCGCGCTCCCGCTCGGCCTCCGAATCCTGGCGGCTGCGCCGCTCCAGCAGGAGCTCGGCCAAGGTCTTCTCGAGCGCGCCCTTGGCCTCGTTCAAGCCCGCCTTGAACGCCTTCGCGGACTCTTCCGCGCGGGAGGCCTCCTGCGCCCGGCGGTCGGCCAGGGACTGGAACTCCTTGAGGTCGATGAGGTGCTGCGCCTCGCGGGCCTCGCGCTTGCGCTCCGCGTCGCGCGTCCGGGCCGCCTCGGTCTCGGCCCGAGCCCGCGCCTGCAGGAGGGCCTCCTGCAGGGCCTGCCGCTCCTCGTCGTGGCGCAGGCGCTGGAGGTCCATGGCCTTGGCGGCCTCCTCCAAGCGCGAGCGCGCGTCGAGGATCTCGGCGAGCATCCGGTCCTCGTCGCCGTCCACGCGGCCGCGGAGCTCGCTGTTCTCCGCCTCCAGGGCCTCGCAGCGCGCCTTGAACACCTTGAGAGCGTGTTCCTTGGCCTCGTAAGCCTGGCCCCAGGTCTGCTCGCGCTCGCGCTGCTGGCGCTTGAGCAGGCCCACGGTCTCCCACGCCACCTCGGCGCCGGCGATGGGCCCGGCGGGCGGCATGAAGGCGGGCGGCGCGTCGGAAGCCGGCCCGACGCGCGCCCACAGCCGCTCGATCTCCCGGCTCAGGTCGTCCGGAGGCGTGGAACTCACGCGCTCAGTATAGAGGCTGGGAGCCGTTTCCCTATGTCGTAGATGTTAACGCCGCGTCGAGGGACGGCAAAAGGCGGGCCGGCGCCTATTGGGCGCGGAGGAGGCGGCGGAGCTCTTGGTTGGCCTCGCCCAGGTCGACGCCTGTGTCCTTGTACTCGCGCAGGAGGCGGTTGAGCTGCTCGATGAGGGCGGCCTCGGGCGCGCCGGAGAGCTTGGCCTTCTCGTAGACGCGCCAGTCGTCATTGAACAGGGCCTGCTTGCCGCGGGCCGCCGCCTGCTCGCGCTCGGACTTGAGCCTGTCGTAGTCGGCCGCGGCTTTCTTGGCGCGCTTCTCGAGGGCGCCCAGCTCCTGCTGCGCCTGGCTGTGCGAGGCCTTCGACGCCGCCAGGCGCGCGCGCAGGGAGTCGATCTCCTCGCGCAGGCGCGCCAGCTCCTCGGCGAGCTTCCACTGCTTCAGCGAGCCGGCTTCCAGCGCCGCCGCCAGGTCGCGGCGGTAGCTCATCTCCTCGGAGAGGAGCTTCTCGTACTCCCCCTCCGGGTCGGCGCGGCCGAAGCGCACGATGACCGAGACGGCGTGGCCGAAGCGCGTGGTCCCCGACAGCGGCACGCTCATCGCGTAGTCCACCTGTCCGCCCAGGATGCGCCAGCCCGTGCCCCAGTTCCAGGTCCGCGCCCGGTCGCCCAGGGAGAGGCCCGAGCGCAGGGCGAACTGGCCGCGGCGGGCGAGCGCCCACCAGCGCTCGAAGCCCGCGGCGAAGGTCACCGACTTGCCGTTGCCGCCCGACGGCTCGCGCACGGTGGCGTCCACCGACACCACGGCCGAACGCAGGACCTCCGCGGCTCCGAGCTTCCAGATGAGCGGCGCGCGGTCGGAGATGCCGTCGCTGCGGAACTTGGATCCGCCGAAGTTGAGCAGCGAGGCGCCCAGCGCGTAGCGTCCGCCGGTGCGCCACAGGGCTCCGAGATCGAGGGCTGGCTTGAGCCCCGGCGCGGAGCCGCGCTCGGGCGCCACGCCCAGGAAGCGGAGGCCGCCGCCGAAGTCAAGCCCGCCCCCCTCCGTCTCGCGCAGGCCGCGGGAGCCGTAGAAGAAGCCGATGTCGCGGTCCTTAGAGAGGCGGTCGCGCCGGTCGTAGCGGATCTGCACGCCGAAGGCGCCGTTGAGCAGGTCCGAGCGCACCGGGATGACGCCGGCGCCGCGCGTGGAATCCCGGTCGGACTCGCCGCCGGGGACATGGAAGAGGCGCTGATAGGAACCGGCCGTTTGGAGCGCCGAGACCTGCCCGATGGAAGCGGGGTTATAGGCCAGCGCCGACACATCGTCGTGTACGGCGGTGAAGGCGCCGCCCATGGCGAGGTCGCGCGGGCCGAAGCCCATATCGTCGAATGCCGCGCGGGCGGGAACGGCCGCCAGGAGCGCGACGAGGGCGAGTCGCATGGGCCGGATTATATCCCTTATTCCCACCGGTAGTCCTCGGGGTCGAGCAGGACGGCAAGCAGGTCATAGCCCGGGCCCGGCGCCCGTCCCTTGGCCTCCTCTAGGCGGGCGCTTATAAAGGAGGCGAAGGCGTAGGAGAGCAGGACGTCCTTCTCATAGCTGTCGGCGGCCTCCCAAGGACGCGGGCGGCGGAGGACGAGCAGGGGCGCCGACGGGACCGACGGGACGGCGGCCTGGACGAGGCCCGCGGGCGCGACGTCGAGGCCCAGGGAGGAAAGCTCCTGGAGGCCCATGCCGGTCGTGTACAGCGGACGGCGGGCGGCAGCCCAGACGCGAGGGGCCTCTAGCACGCGCGCGGCGCCGACCTCGAAGCCCAGCGGCTCGCGGAGCGCGTCGTAGGCGAGCGAAAAGGAAGCGGTATCGCCCGAGGCGAGCAGGGCCGCGCCCGGAGGGACGGCCCGCCGCAGGTCGCGGGCATAGTCATAGGCGAGGAAGTTGGCGCGCTGGGACGGCGCCGGCCTCCACGCGCCGAAGGCCAGGAGGAGGACGAGCGGCGCGGCCGCGGCGGTCCTGGGGAGCGAGGCCGCCGCCTCTCCGGCGAGGAGAGCGACGACGATGGCCGGCGCCAGGAACACCGGTTCGAGGGCCGAGCGGGCCGCCCAGCCCGAGACGTCGAAGCGGGTCAACAGAAGGAAGACGAGGGCCCCGACGACGCCCGACAGGAGCGCCAGGGTACGGGAAACGTCCCGCCGCAGTCCGAGAAGCGCCAGGAGCGCCGCGGGCGCCGCCAAGCCGGCGGCGAAATGACGCAGGAGGCCCGGAGCCGCGTCCGCGAACGGGAGCTGGAAGCCGGCGAAGAGACTCGCCGTCCCGTAGCGGCGGCGCAGCACCGTGTCCCAGAACGCGCCGGTCTCGCCTCGGACGGCGGTGTACAGCGTGAGCGCCAGGCCTGCCGCCGCCCACGGCGCCGCCGTCGCCGCGAGGGCGCCGAAAGACAGGCCGTGACGCCGCGCGTCCAGCCTCCACAGCAGGAGCGGGACGGGGAGCCAGAACACCAGGCTCTGATGGTTCACGAGGCCGAGTCCGATGAGCAGGCCGCTCACGCGCGCGCGCGCGAACGCGCTGCCGCGCTCCCCTTCCGCCAGCAGCGTCAGAACGACGCAAAAGAGCGCGTGCAGGGCGTACTTCTCCTGGAGCAAGGCGAACTTCCAGAGAGGACCCGAGAGCGCCAGCGCGGCGGCC
>CAZTZW010000344.1:0-3691 GCA_964618085.1 uncultured Elusimicrobia bacterium | reverse complement strand
CGCGGGCGACGGCACCACCACCGCCATCGTCCTGACGCAGTCGCTCCTCAACGAGGGCATCCGCAACATCACCGCCGGCGCGAACTCCAAGTCCATCCAGCGCGGCATGCACAAGGCCACGGCCCTCGTGGTCGCCGCCCTCAAGAAGGGCTCGCGCCCGGTCAAGACCAAGGAAGAGAAGGCGCAGGTCGCGACCATCTCCGCCAACGACGTCGAGATCGGCAACATGATCGCCCAGGCCATGGAGAAGGTCGGCCATGAGGGCGTCATCACCGTCGAGGAAGGCAAGTCCGCCGAGACCACGCTCGACGTGGTCGAGGGCATGCAGTTCGACCGCGGCTACGTGTCTCCCTACTTCGTCACCGACGCCGAGCGCCTCGAGACCGTCCTCGAGGACGCCTACCTCATCATCACCGAGAAGAAGATCTCCTCGATGAACGACATCCTGCCCCTGCTCGAGAAGATCGTGCAGACCGGCAAGCCGTTCGTCATCGTGGCCGAGGACATCGAGGGCGAGGCCCTCGCGACCCTCGTGGTCAACAAGCTCCGCGGGACCCTGAAGTGCGCGGCCGTGAAGGCCCCGGGCTTCGGCGACCGCCGCAAGGAGATGCTGCAGGACATCGCCATCCTCACGGGCGGCGAGGTCATCTCCGAGGAGCTCGGCCATAAGCTCGACAAGGCTTCCATCGACATGCTCGGCAAGGCCAAGCGCGTCGTCATCGACAAGGACAACACCACCATCGTGAACGGCGCCGGCGAGAAGGCCGAGATCAAGAAGCGCGCCGACGCGATCCGCCAGCAGATCGAGAACACCACGTCCGACTACGACAAGGAGAAGCTCGAGGAGCGCCTTGCCAAGCTGTCCGGCGGCGTGGCCGTCATCAACGTCGGCGCGGCGACCGAGACCGAGATGAAGGCCAAGAAGGCCAAGGTCGAGGACGCGAAGAACGCGACCAAGGCCGGCGTCGAGGAAGGCATGATCGCGGGAGGCGGCGTCGCGCTGCTTCGCGCGGGCGAGTCCCTCGAGAAGTTCAAGGGCGACGACGAGGATGAGACCACGGGCGGCCAGATCGTGCGCCGCGCGCTGCAGGCTCCCATCCGCCAGCTCGCTCACAACTCCGGCTTCGAGCCGTCGGTCGTCGTCCAGAAGGTGCTCGGTTCCAACACCGGCATCGGCCTGGACGCGTCCACGGGCGAGTACGTCGACCTCTTCAAGGCCGGCGTCGTCGACCCCCTCAAGGTCACCCGCACCGCCCTTGAGAACGCCGTCTCCATCGTGGGCACCATCCTGACGACCGAAGTCCTGGTCGCGGATATCCCCGAGAAGAAGGAGCCCGCCGCGGCGGGCGCCGGTCACAGCCACGGCGGCGACATGTACTAAATCCCGCCGGCCTCGCCTCGCGCGAGACCGTCGGAACGCCCCCCGGGTCCGAAAGGACCCGGGGGGTCTTTTTTTGCGGTAAGATGCTGACGCATGAGCTCTTGGCCGCGACCGCTCCGCTGGGCCTCCCGTCTCGCCGGCTTCCAAGCCGCGTGGCTGGTCATGCTGTGGGCGGTGTCGGTGCTCCACCTGCCGCCCGACAGCACGCCGTGGTGGTACTCGGTGCTGCTGCTGCCGGCCATCCTGCCGGCGGCGATGGCGGGGTTCCTGCTGCCGGACGAGGGGGGGCTGCTGCTGCCCATCCTCATCATGCTGTTCTCGGTCGCCTTCTGGGGACTGTGCGGCTGGGTCGCGGGGAAGGCGGCGGATTGGAAGAGGCGTCCCGGCCCCGAAGCGGTATAATCTCCCTACGGACCTATATATAGGAGGCACCATGACCCAGACCATCGCTCCCGCCCTTTCCGCCGTCGAGTACTTCCAGGCCAAGCTGGACTTCGAGATGACGCCGTACTCCCTCAACAACCACATCGAGAAGAAGAGCACCGGCTTCTTCGTGCTCGACGTGCGCTCGGCCGAGGACTACGCCAAGGGCCGCATCCCCGGCGCGACGTCCATCCCGCTCATGGACCTGCCCGGCAAGATGGCGGCCTTGCCCAAGGACAAGACCATCGTGACCTACTGCGGCAACATGACCTGCGCGCTCGCCCCCAAGGCCGCGCTCAAGCTGGCGCAGGCCGGCTTCAAGGTGATGCAGTTGACCGGCGGCTTCGCGACCTGGACGGAGAAGGGCTTCCCGGTCCAGAAGTAAGACGTCGCCGCTAGGAACGAGCCCCCGGCCGTCCGGCCGGGGGCTTTTTCACGTCCGGGGAGGGGAAACCCCGCTGCACGGGGATGTGGGTCTTAAGCAACACCGCTTTCTGGTACCTTTGGCCCGCCCGCGGTGGGTCTTACGACACTTATGGTCCAGGCCCAGGTCCCTTATCCTGTAGGCATGAAACGACCCTCCCTCCTCGCGCTGACCGCCCTTCTCGCCTTGACCGCGGCGCCCGTCCGGGCCGACGGCGTCATCTCGGACCTGTTCACGGCCATCGGGATCTCCCGCACGCAGGCCGCGAACGGGGCCGCCAATGAGAAACGCTGTCTCGACGAGATGCTCGCCGACCTCAACAGGCCGGAGTACGGGGCCGCCGTCAACGCCGCTTTCGCCCAGAATCAGGAGGGGGGCGTCATCATCCCTCGCTATATGGCCCGCCGCGACGAGCTCGTGGCCCGCGCCGCCGCGGTGCGGCAGGCGGTGGACAAGGGCGTCGCCCTGGGCGACGACGCGGCCGCCAAGGCCGCGGTCCAGGCCGCCGTCAAGCAGGGCAACGCCCTGCGTCAGGATTCCATGATATGGCGCGCGCTGCCGATGATGGTCGCCAAGATCGACTCGGGCAAGGAGCCGGGGGCCGCCGGCCTGCGCCCGTCCGCCATCAGCGGCATCCGCAGCATCGCCATGGACGGCGACTACGCCGCCGCCCGCAAGACCGTCCTCGACGCCGTCGCCGCCTCGGAGAAGAAGTGACCGCTCTCATAAAAAACCGGAGGAACCACCAAGTGAAACATAACGCCGTCCGACTCGCGCTGCTCGCCGCCGCTTCGCTCGCCGTCAACGCCTCGGCCCTCACTCTCGAGGCGGCCGAAGGCGTCGCCGGCCAGACGCTGAAAGCCAAGATGTTCTCCGAGTCGGGGCAGTGCGTCATCAACGCCCACATCCCGGAGGGCATCCAGCTCGTCGCCAACGGCCCCGCCCCGGACTTCAAGCTGAAGGACACGGAAGGCAAGGACGTCACGCTGTCGGGGCTGAAGGGGAAGGTCGTCCTGCTGGACTTCTGGGCCACCTGGTGCCCGCCCTGCCGCGCGTCGGTGCCTGTGCTGCAGGCGTTCCACGAGAAGTACGGCAAGGACGGCCTCGTCATCCTGGGCGTGAACCAGCGCGAGGACGTCGCGACCATCAACGCCTTCAAGAAAGACAAGGGCGCGAACTACAAGGTGGTGCTCGACAACGGCTCCGTGGGAGACTCCTACGGCGTCCGCGGCATCCCCATGTTCGTGCTCGTCGACCACACCGGCAAGGAGATCTGGCGCCAGACCGGCTTCTTCCCGTCCGCCGCCAAGACCATGGCCGAGCAGATCGAGGCCGCGCTGGCGGCCGCTAAGAAATAATGACGAACAAGACCTGCGCCGTCATCGCGCTCGTCCTCGCGCTGGGCCTTCCGGCCGGCGCGGTGATGAAGACGCAGGTCTCCGTCCCGGCCGCGCCCATGTCGA
>CAZTZW010000343.1:0-3711 GCA_964618085.1 uncultured Elusimicrobia bacterium | reverse complement strand
GTTCCTCCCAGCTCTCCGGCAGCGTGGCCACGCGGGGAGAGATAGGGTCGAGGTAGTAGCCAAACTCCGCCTCGAAGGGGCTGCCCTGCCCCAGGGCGGGTACGAGGTCGAAGATGCGGCCGGGGTCGCCCCGGGAGAAGGCGTCGAGGGCGTCCTTGAGCATGCCCGCCGCCACTTCGACCATGCGGGGGATGTCGCCGAGCTTGATCTTGGGCTCCTTGCAGAGGAACACGCCCGTCTCGGCGATGTTCACCGCCTGGTCGCCCACGCGCTCCAGGTCGGAGTTTATCTTGAGCACCGCGGCGATGAGGCGGAGGTCGCCGGCCGCGGGCTGGTGCAGCGCGATGAGGCGCAGCGCGACCTCGTCGATCTCGATGTGAAGCTTGTTGACCTCGTTCTCCCAGCCCTGCACGTCGCCCAGGTAGCTCTCGTCGCGCTCGACGACCACCTTCACGGCGTACTGGATCATCTCCTCGCACAGGCCGCCCATGCGCAGGACGAGCCCGCGGAGGTTCTCGAGGTCCGTGTCGAACTGCCTCTTCATCGTCATCAGCCGAACCTCCCCGTGATGTAGTCCTCGGTGCGCTTGTCGCCCGGCTGCGTGAACATCTTCTGCGTCGCGTCGAACTCCACCAGCTCGCCCATGAGCATGAAGGCCGTCCACGCGGACACGCGCGCCGCCTGCTGCATGTTGTGGGTCACGATGACGACGGTGTAGGCGGACTTGATCTCCAGCAGGAGCTCCTCGATGCGCGCCGTGGCGATGGGGTCCAGCGCCGAGCAGGGCTCGTCGAGCAGCAGCACTTTGGGCTCGACCGCCAGCGCGCGCGCGATGCACAGGCGCTGCTGCTGGCCGCCCGAGAGCCCGACGCCGGGGGAGTCGAGCTTGTCCTTGACCTCGTCCCAGAGCGCCGCGCCGCGCAGGCTCTTCTCCACGGCCGCGTCCAAGAGGGCGCGGTCGCGCACGCCGTTGAGCGTGAGGCCGGCGGCGACGTTCTCCCAGATGCTCATGGTGGGGAACGGGTTCGGCCGCTGGAACACCATGCCGACCTCGCGGCGCAGCAGCACCGGGTCCAAGTCCAGCACGTTGCGCCCGCCGAGGAGGATCTCGCCCTCGCAGGTGGCCTGGGGAGCGGACTCGTGCATGCGGTTGAGGCAGCGGATGAGGGTGGACTTGCCGCAGCCCGAGGGGCCGATGATGGCGGTGACGGCCTTCTCACGGACGTCCAGGCTGACGCCCTTGAGAACATCGCCCGCGCCGTATCCGGCGCGCAGACGGCGTACGGACAGCGCGATGGGGGAGTCCGCCTTGGCCGCCGTGGCGTCGACCGCCTGGGGAGGGAGGGGCATCGGGCGCAAGTCTATCGTTTTTTCCATGGTGGCGGGGCGCATCTCAGTGTCCGGCGGCCTGCTTCGGCCGCAGCCAGATCCTCGCGGCGGCGTTCACCGCGAGCACGAAGGTCATGAGGATGAGGGCGGCGGCCCAAGCCTGCTTGTGCCAGTCCTCGTACGGCGCGATGGCGTAGGTGTAGATGGTGTGCGGCAGAGTGGCGACGGGACCCATCAGCCCCTCGCCCCAGAAGCGGTTGCCGAACGAGGTGAAGATGAGGGGGGCGGTCTCGCCGGAGACGCGCGCCACCGCGAGCAAAGAGCCCGTGAGGATGCCGCGCCCCGCCGTGGGCAGCACGACGCGCAGGACGACCTTCCAGCGCGGCAGTCCCAGCGCGAGGCCGGCCTCGCGCAGCGTGTCGGGCACCAGGCGCAGGAATTCTTCCGTGTTGCGCAGGACGATGGGCACCATGATGAAGGCGAGCGCGACGGAGCCGGCCAGGGCCGAGAAGTGCTTCATCGGCCGCACCAGCAGCGCGTAGGCGAAGAGGCCGATGACGATGGAGGGGACCCCGTTGAGCACGTCGGCGGCGTAGCGCACGGCGAAGGCGTAGCGGCCGCGGCCGTACTCGGCCAGGTAGACGCCGCCGAGCACCCCGACGGGCACGCCGATGAGCGCCGCCAGTCCCACGACCTGGGCCGAGCCCAGGATGGCGTTGGCGATGCCGCCCCCGGTCTCGCCGACCGGCTTGGGCAGGTTCACGAGGAAGGACCAGCTCAGCGCCGACGCGCCCTCCCAGGCGATGTAGCCCAGGATGCCCAGCAAGGTGGACACGGCGACCAGCGCGCAGAGCGCGGTCAGCCCGAACATGGCCGCGTTCACGCGGCGGCGATGGGCGTAGTAGGCCTGGTCCATGTCAGCGCTTCCCCAGGCGGTAGATCATCAGGCGCGCCGCCCCGTTGAAGAGCACCGTCAGGCCGAACAGCACCAGGCCGATGGCGATGAGCGCGGACAGGTGCGCGTCGCTGGCCGCCTCCGCCAGCTCGTTGGCGATGACGGCCGCCATGCTGTAGCCGGGAGCCAAGGGGGAGAGCTCGATCTTCGGCGAGTTGCCGATGACCATGGTGACGGCCATGGTCTCGCCCAGGGCGCGGCCCAGCGCGAGGAACACCGCGCCGATGACGCCCGAGCGCGCGAAGGGCAGGCTCACGCCGGCCACGACCTCCCAGCGCGTGGCGCCCAGCGCGTACATGCCCTCCTTGAGGGGGCGCGGCACGGTCAGCAGCACCTCGCGCGTGATGGAGGTGATGTAGGGCAGGATCATGAAGGCGAGGATGAGCGACGCGGCCAGCATGCTCACGCCGTACGGCGCGCCGAGGGAGCGCACCAGCGGGACCACGACGAACAGGCCCATGAGGCCGAGGATGACGGACGGCACCGCCGCCAGCAGCTCGATGGCGAACATGAGCGCCTCCGCGACGCGCCGCGGGGCCAATTCGGTGAGGAACACGGCGCAGCCCACCCCCAAGGGCACGGCGATGAGCAGCGCCAGCAGCGCGGAGACCGCGGTGCCGAAGAGGAAGGGGGCCGCGCCGAACACGTCGTTGACCGGGTCCCAGGCGGAACTCCAGAGGAACCCCGCGCCGAAGGTCTTCCAGGTGTGGAGCGAGGAGCGCGTCAGCTCGAAGGCCAGGGCGGCGGCGGAGAGGAGGATGAGGCCGGCCGCCCCGCCGACGGCCGCGCGGAACAGCCGGTCGCCCATGCGGCCGCCGCCGCCGCGCCGGGAGAAGCCCTGGGAAGGAACCGGCGCGGCGGCGATGGGCATGCTACTTGAGCGCGTCGACGGTCTTGGAGACCATCGCCTTGACGGAGTCCGGCAGGGGCGCGTAGCCCAGCTCGGAGGCCATGCCCTGGCCGTCCTTGAGCATCCAGCGCAGGAAGCCCTTGAGCGTCTCGCCCTTGGCGCCGCCCTTCTGGTAGACGAGCAGCCACGTGTAGGTGGAGATGGGGTAGGCCGCCTCGCCGGGCGCGTCGGTGATGGAGACCCGGTAGTCCTTGGGCATCTTCGCCGACGCGGCCGCCGCCGTCACCGCCTCGACCGAGGCCTTCACGAACTTGCCCGCCTTGTTGCGCATGGAAGCGAAGGCGATGCCGTTCTGCTTCGCGTAGATCATCTCGACGTAGCCGATGGCGCCGGGCGTGAACTTGACCAGGCCGGCGACGCCCTCGTTGCCCTTGCCGCCGATGCCGACGGGCCAAGACACCGCCGTGCCGCGGCCCGGAGCCGTCTTGAAGGCGGCGCTGACCTTGGCGAGGTAGTCCGTGAAGCAGTACGTGGTGCCGGAGCCGTCCGAGCGGCGCACGACCGTGATGGCCGCGTC
>CAZTZW010000342.1:0-3712 GCA_964618085.1 uncultured Elusimicrobia bacterium | reverse complement strand
CATCGACGGCGAGTACAAGGTGCCGGTCGAGGTCCGGAAAAATCTCGCCGAGGCCGACGCCCTACGCCTTGCGACCGTCGAGAACGTCCAGCGGGAGCGGCTCAATCCCGTCGACGAGGCCGACGCCTTCGCCGGCATGCTCCAGAACGGGCAAGCCATCGAAGACGTGGCCGCGAAGACCGGGGTTTCCGACCAGACCGTCCGGCGGCGGCTCGCACTCGGCCGGACCGCGGAGGCCCTGGCCGAGCTCCAGAAGAAGTGGGGCGTGCGCACCTCCACCGACAACAAGAAGGCGGTCGCCGGCGCCGACATCGTCATCCTCGCCATCAAGCCGCAGATGGCCAAGAAGGTCATGGCCGAGCTGGCCGGGACCGTGACCGCCAAGCAGCTCGTCATCTCGGTGATGGCCGGCATCACGACGGCGACCATCAACAAGGCCCTGAACTGCGATTGCCCCGTCGTGCGCGCCATGCCCAACACGCCGTGCCTGGTCGACGCGGGCGCCACCGCGGTGGCCGCCGGGGCGCACGCCTCGGAGAAGGACCTCGCCAAGGCCGAAGCGCTGTTCGGCTCGGTGGGCAAGGCCGTCGTCCTGCCCGAATCCGCCCTCGACGCGGTCACCGGGCTCTCGGGCTCGGGGCCGGTCTATATCTACATGGTCATCGAGGCGATGATCGACGGCGGCGTGAAGATGGGCATCCCCCGCGCGGTGGCCGCCAAGCTCGCCGCGCAGACCGTCTACGGCGCGGCCAAGCTCGTCATCGAGACCGGCAAGCACCCCGCCATCCTCAAGGACGAGGTGACCACGCCGGGCGGCACGGCCATCAACGCCATCCACGTGCTGGAGAGCCGGGGCCTACGCTCGGTGCTCATCGACGGCATCGTGGCGGCGACCAACCGCTCGGCCGAGCTGTCCAAGCTCTTCGCGGATTAGTGCAGGACGGTGACGCTCTGCGTGCCCGCCTGCAGGGCGGCGCGCGGCACCCAGTAGTTCCCCGCCCGGCAGGGATACAGGGAGGACGGCTCGCACGACACGCCCCAGGAGTTGCGGATGAGGTACTCGCATGCGCCCGTCTGCGGATTGGCACGGCGCGCGATCACGCTCGAGGCGTGGTCGGCGCGCCGGAAGCGGTAATCCTTCAGGGGTTTCTCCACGAGGTCCCAGTCGTAGCCGATCCCCGCGATCTGACCTCGGTTGAGCGCCGCGTCCAACGTCGCGATCGCCTCCGGCCCGAACGTCTCGCCTTTCTTGGGCCGATCCAACCAGAACGTCTTGGCTTGGGGACGGGTCGCCGGGTTGAAGCGCTTGCGGCAGGCCTTGTCGGCGAGGTTCTTGAGGATGTTGCTCTCCGTGGCGATGAGCAGCGCGTCGAAATACTGGCGGCGCGACAGGCCCGGGAACCGGAGCTTCGCGTTGTGATACGTCTCCAGGCACACCTTGTTGGCGTGCAGGCGCTGGCGCGCGTCGACCCCGAGCGCGGCGGTCTTGAACTCGGGCGTGCAGGCCTCCGCGTCCGAAGCGAACGCGTTGTACACGGCGACGCCCGTGTTGACGAAAGGCACGCCCGAGCCCGGGCCTTTCGGCTTGGTCTGGACGTAATCGATGACGCGTATCTCCAGGCGCGCCAGGTGCGTCCTCGCGTCGACGTCCTGGATCTCGTGCCCGAGTTGCATGGAGAAGCTCATGTCCGACGGGACGTCCTCGTCGAGACACAGTCCCTTATCGAGGGCCCGGCCGACGGCGCGTTCGATATGGCCGCCCTCGATCGTGGTCTCGGGCCTGTCCATCTTCGCTTCCCACCTGTCGTTCTTCTTGCTGTCGTGCACGTAGGTCAAGGCGGTGTCGAGCGCGGATACGCGCAGGCCCAACTGGTAGCTGAGGAGGTCGGCCGCCACGTACGCGTAGCACCACCCGATCTGGCCCTGGTCGCGCACCGGCGGCACCGAGGCGCTGTAGTCGACCGCGTAGCAGGAGAGATCGCGACCTCCTTTGCCGGAGGCGGGAACGGCCTTGATCTTGTCTCCGTCTCCCGGCCCGATGGCTTGCGCGTACGACGCGAACAGGAGGACGCTCAGCGCGAGGGGTCGCACGCCCCTAGTGTAGGCCCCCCTTCCCCCCGCGCGCAAGACCCGCCCTTGACGCCCCGGCTCCGACCTGTTATAACTAGAGCCGAAGCAGCCGACAGTCGACCCGGAACGCCGAACTGGGGCGTTCCGGTTTTTTATTTATATGAGCCATGAGATGAAAGACGCGACGTTGGTGACGGCCAAGGAACACCTCGAAGAGGTGTGCGCCGAGCTCGCCCACGCCCCCCAGATCGCCTTCGATACCGAGTCCAACGGGTTCTACGCTTATAAAGAGAAGGTCTGCCTCGTGCAGATCACCGCGGGGGACCAGGACTACATCGTCGACCCCATCGCCTTCAAGGACCTCTCCCCGCTCGGCCCCCTCTTCGCGAACCCCAAGATCGAGAAGCTGTTCCACGCCGCGGAGTACGACGTCCTCTGCCTCAAGCGTGACTACGGGTTCGAGTTCGCCAACATCTTCGACACCATGATCGCGGCCCGCGTGCTCGGCATCAAGGAGCTCGGGCTCGCCGCCGCCATCGAGCGGCACTTCGGCATCGTCGTCTCCAAGAAGCTGCAGCGCGCCGACTGGGGCCGCCGGCCGCTGACGCACGAGATGATCCGCTACGCCCAGGGCGACACCCATTTCCTCATCCCCCTCGTCGAGATCCAGAAGAAGGCGCTCGCCGAGAAGGGGCTGACCCAGGACGCCCTGGAAGCCTGCGCCGAGCTGTGCGCCATCGAGCCCAATGTGAAGACCTTCGACCCCGAGGGCTACTGGCGCCTCATCGGCCGGCAGGAAGTGGACGGCAAGGCGATGGCCGCCCTCAAGGAGATCTGGCTGTTCCGCGAGCAGCAGGCCGCCTCCCGCGACCGCGCCCCCTTCCGCGTGATGCCCGAGGACCTCATGGTCCGCATCGCGCAGGCCATGCCCAAGACGCGCGAGGAGCTCGAGGCCGTGAAGGGCATGAGCCCCTACATCCTCGAGCGCTTCAGTTCGGGATTGCTCGCCGCCGTCGAGAAGAGCCTCTCCTCCGAGCCGCTGACGCGCCCCGCCCAGCCGGAGCGCCGCCGCATGCCCGACGCCGAGTGGAAGCTCTTCGAGGCCCTGCGCACCTGGCGCAAGGAGCGCGCGGAGAAGGACAAGGTGGAGCCCGTCGTCATCCTCTCCACCGAGAGCATGCGCCAGATCGCCAACCACGCCTGCCGCGACCACGGCGGCGACCCCTTGGCTCCGCTCTCCGAGCTCAAGAAGGCGCGCTACGGCGAGGATGTCCTGCGCGTCGTCGCCTCCCTCCGCAAAACGGCCTAGGCCCTAGGGCCTTCGCGTCATAGGCTGACTGCCGCGCCTCCGTCGGGCCGGTCGGTACCCCTGGCTCTTCGGCGCGCGCGCTATACTCAGGACATGCTCCGAACCCCCTCCCGCGCCCTCGTCCTGGGCCTCGCCGCCTCCCTTTTCCTCTCCGCTCTCCCCCTCCCCGCCGCCGCCGCGCTGGGCAAGGTCGTCCTGGTCGCGCCGGCCAACGCCGGGGCCGGCCTCGGCGCCGCCGGCCTCGCGCGCTCCCTGCCGGTCTCTCCCGCGAGCCCGACCTTGTCGGCGCCCGCGTCCGGTCCCGCGACCTTGCGCCCCGCCGCGCTCGCCCCG
>CAZTZW010000341.1:0-3730 GCA_964618085.1 uncultured Elusimicrobia bacterium | reverse complement strand
GAGGGCCGAGTCGCCCATGCCGTGCACGAGCGCGACGCAGCGGCAGGCAGCGCCGGGGACGCAGCGGTCCCGCTCCCAGGCCGCGAGCGGGCCCGCCTGCACGCGCGACGCCCCGCCGGCGCGCAGCGCCAGCTTGCGCAGCACGACGACGCCCTGGAGCGGGTAGGCCGCGAAAGCGCCGCCGAGGACGGCGGCGACGAGGCCGAGGACCGCGGCGGCCGCGAGGAATGCGCGCCTGAGACGATTCATGGCGAGATGGTATCATAGGCCCATGGACTGGTCCCCTTTCGTCGTGTGCCCGCCCGAGCAGGAGGCCCCGCGGCCGCGAGGCATGTCCACGGCCGAGGGGCTGGGCGACCGCCTGCGCGTCGCGGCCTTCGCCGAGAAGCAGGCCGAGGCCGCCTTCCACTGGGCCGCGGACCGCTTCACGGACGCGCCCGCCGGACTGCGCGACGCGTGGCGCCGCATCGGGGCCGAGGAGGGGAAGCACCTCGGCATGATCCTGGAGCGGATGTCGCAGCTGGGCGTGGCCGTGGACGGCCGCCCCGTCTCAGACCGGCTGTGGCGCTCGCTCCAGGCGTGCGCCTCCACGCCCGAGTTCGTCGCGAAGATGCGGGCCGCCGAGGAGCGCGGCAAGACCGCCGAGGAGAGCTTCCGCCGCAGTCTCGCCCAGCGCGACCCCGCCACCTCCGAGCTGTTCGGGCGCATCGCCGACGACGAGGCCGAGCATTTGCGCGCGGCCGATGGATTCGCTATCCTGCCGAAATGACCCCCGTCGAGACCCCTTCCCGCGACGTCGTCGGAGACATCCGCCGCAAGGCCGCCGCCCTCAACAAGCGCATCGTCCTGCCCGAGGGCGAGGAGAAGCGCACCATCAAGGCGGCCGCGTTCCTCAAGAAGAACGCCCTGTGCGTCCCGGTCCTGCTCGGCCGTCCCGACGTCGTGAAGAAGGTCGCCGCGGAGAACGGCGCGGACGTGAGCGGCGTCCCCATCGTGGACCCCGCGACCGACGCCAAGCTCAAGGAGTACGCCGCGCAGTACTTCGAGCTGCGCAAGCACAAGGGCATCGACGAGGCGCAGGCCCTGGAGGCCTGCAAGGACCCCATGGTCTACGGGACCATGATGCTGCACAACGACCACGTCGACGGCTTCCTCTCCGGCGCCGACCACGCCACCGCCGACACCATCCGCCCCGCGCTCCAGATCATCAAGCCGGCCCCGGGCGTGCGCGCCATCTCCAGCTTCTTCATCATGATCTTCCCGGACAAGACGCTCGGCGACGACGGCATCCTCATCATGGGCGACTGCGCCATCAACATCGACCCGGTGTCGGTGAAGCTCGCCGCCATCGGGATCTCCTCGGCGCGCATGGCCAAGGTGCTGTGCGGTCTCGACCCGCGCATCGCTTTCCTCTCTTTCTCCACCAACGGTTCCGCCCAGCACGAGCTGGTGGACGCCGTGAAGGAGGCCGTGCGCGTCGCCCGAGAGAAGGCGCCCGACCTGCCCATCGACGGCGAGATGCAGGCCGACGCCGCGCTCGTGCCCGAGATCGGCCAGCGCAAGTTCCCCGGCTCCAAGGTCGCGGGCCGCGCCAACGTCCTGGTCTTCCCCGACCTGCAGAGCGCCAACATCGGCTACAAGCTCGTCCAGCGGCTGACGGGGGCGGAGGCCCTCGGCCCCATCCTGCAGGGCTTCGCCAAGCCGGTCAACGACCTGTCCCGGGGCGCGAGCGTCGACGACATCGTCAACCTCGCCTGCGTGACCGCCCTCCAGTCCGACCCGTCGCTGCGCTAGCTACAGCCCGAACAGCTTGCCGACGAGGTAGCCGGCGCCGGCGCCGATGACGGCGCCGATGATGCCGCCGATGGGGCCGCCGATGGCGGCTCCGATGATGCCGCCGGCGGTGGCTCCGAAGGCCGCGCCGTGCTGGCCCTTGGTGTAGAGCCAGGCCGCGCCCAATCCGAGCAGGCCTCCGGCCAGGGCGCCGACGACTCCCGCGCTCAAGAAGCCCTGCAGGGCGCCGAGCGCGGCGCCGCCGGCGAGGATGACGGTGTTGGAGAGCCCCTTCTTGGGGGGCTCGTCGGCGGGAGAGGGGGGGACGTCTCGCGGCGGCCTGGGCCGCTCCTGCGCGCGGGCCAACCGCAGGCGACGGCGGCGCTGGTTCTCCTCGGGCGAGACCGCGGGGTCGTCGGCCATGTCTTCGTCCCCGAAAGCGGCGGCGGCATGGGTGCGCGCGGCCTCGGGATTCCCGGCGGCCGCGGCGGCGGCGGCGCGGCTGAGCAGCGCGGACTGGCGCGCGCGCATCTCGGCCTCCGTCTCCGCGCGGGCGGGTCCGGGCGAGGCGAGCAGCACCAGCAGCAAGGCCCAGGCGCTCACGGCGCTCCCCCGGTCTCGACCGCCGCCTCGTCCTGGAGCCGCTTCACGTTCTCGAGCATGATGGTCTCGTAGATGTTGGGGCTGACCTTCACCTGGTTGACGACGCCCTTGGCCGGGATGGTGCAGCTGGCCGTCGAATCAGGGCGTCGCGGACGGGGACGCCCGCCGTTGCCGTCCCAGGAGACGAACAGGACGCCGCCGGTGCGGGGGATGAGGCCGCCGTTCTTGATGAAGGCGAAATCCTTCTCGTTGAGGCTCACGCAGCCTTTGGAGAAGCCGACGGCGAGGTTGCCCGTGTGGATCTCGGCGAACGGGAGGGCCTTGGGGTCCGGCCCGTCGACGCGGCGGTCCATGACGCGGTCCTCGTACTCGTGGAAGTAGAGACCCCGCGTGAAGACGCAGGCGTTGCGCTCTTCGAGCCCGTCGAGGCGGTAGGCCTTCATGCTCGGAGCCGTCGACATCTGTCCGGCCTCTCCCGTCCCGAACAAGCGCATGCAGCCGCCCGGGGTGGCTTTGGAGTTCCACTGGTCCTTCATCACCGGCGGGGCCTCGCCTTCGACCGACCCGTTCCCCTCGCCGTGCGCCAAGCCGCCGCGCAGCAAGGTGAACGACTTGTAGGGGTCCTGCTGGTTCCACTCGAGCACGTGGAGGCGGGTGAACTCCCCGCCGACCGTCCAATCGCCGAACACGACGGTCCTGCGGTCGGAGAGCTGGCCGCCGAAGGCGGTCATGCACGCCTGGGCGTAGCGAAGGGCCTCATCGGGGACGCCCCCGCATTCGCGGTAGGGCAGGCGGGTATGGGAGCCCGTCCAGGCCTTGCAGTGGTTGCTGGGAGGCTCTGCGGCCAGGGGCATGACGAAGAACAGCACCAGAGCGAGGGGGGCCATGGCTCTCGTAGGATAGCCCCGGAACCCTGCTCCCGCCAGGGGTATTCCGGTGGGGGGAGGGGATGTGGCATGATGGCCGGGTGACCGACCACGAGCTGGTACGCGAGGCGTTCCTCGAGGCCAAGAAGGGGTATGACGAAGGCGGCCTGCCCATCGGCTCGGTGTTGGCCGACGCCGCGGGCCGCATCGTCGCCCGCGGCCATAACCTGCGGGTCCAGACGGGCGACCCCACGGCCCATGCCGAGGTCGCCTGCCTGCGCGCCGCCGGGCGGCGCCGCGATTGGCCGGAGCTGACCTTGGTGAGCTCCTTATCCCCCTGCGTCATGTGCACCGGCACGACCCTGCTCTACCGCATCCCGCGCGTCGTCGTGGGCGAGAACAAGAACTTCCTCGGGGGGGGGGGGGGGGGGGCGGGGCGGGGGGGGGCGCGGGGGGGCGGGCCCGCCCCCCCCCGGGGCGCGCGCAGG
>CAZTZW010000340.1:0-3744 GCA_964618085.1 uncultured Elusimicrobia bacterium | reverse complement strand
CCGGCTGGCACACCTACTGGAGCAACCCCGGCGACTCCGGCATGGCCACCAAGCTGTCATGGCGCCTGCCCAAGGGCTGGAGCGCCACGTCCTTCGAGTGGGCCGCGCCTGAGCGCATCGTCGTCCCGCCGCTGACCAGCTTCGGCTATGGCGGGGACGTGGTGTTCCCGCTGACGCTCACCGCGCCCGCCCAAGAGGGCCGCGCCGTCCTGCGCGCCGACGTCGAATGGCTCGAGTGCGCCGAGGTGTGCATCCCCGGCAAGGCGTCGCTGTCTTTGCCCATCACCGTCTCTAAGACGCCCGCCGACGCCCCGGCCGCCTCCCGCTTGAAGGAAGCCGTCGCCGCCGTCCCGCGTCCCGACCCGTCCGCCGTGGCCGGCGCGCGCCGCGAGGAGGGAAAAGTCATCCTTCTCGTCTCCGGCCGCCACCCCGGCGCCGAGTTCATCCCGGCCGACGGAGCCTTCGAAGGCGGCCGCGGCCCGGCCTCGGTGGGCCCGGCCCGCACCGAGCTGACGCTCCCGCTCAATCCCGGGGCGACGGCTCCCGAGCGCCTGGCCGGCGTCCTGCGGCGCCCCGGCCTCGCGCCCGTCTGGGTGGACGTCCCGACCGACGCCTCCGGCGGCCTGCGCTACCTCCTGCTCGCCTTCCTGGGCGGCCTGCTCCTCAACCTCATGCCGTGCGTGTTCCCGGTGCTCTCGCTGAAGGTGCTCGGCCTGCTCCAGCAGCCCGGCAAGCGCGACGTGCTCGCCTACTGCGCGGGCGTCATCGTCTCCTTCCTGGTGCTGGCGGCGGCGCTCATCGCCGCGCGCGCCGCGGGCGCGTCCCTGGGTTGGGGCTTCCACCTCCAGTCGCCGCCGCTCGTCGGCCTACTGGCCCTGCTGTGCGTCCTCGTCGGCCTGAACCTGCTCGGCTGGTTCGAAGTGGGCACGCGCCTGATGAGCGTCGGCTCCGGCGACCGCGGCGCCTTCGGCTCGGGCGTCTTCGCCGTGGTCGTGGCCGCCCCCTGCACCGCCCCGTTCATGGGAGCGGCCCTCGGCTGGGCGCTCACGCGCCCGCCGCTCGAGACCTTGGCCGTGTTCGGCGCGCTCGGCGCGGGCACCGCCGCGCCCTACGCCCTGCTCGCCTCGTGGCCGGCCTTGCTCAAGCGCCTGCCGCGCCCCGGCGCCTGGATGGAGACGCTCAAGAAAGCGTTGTCCGTCCCCATGTTCGCCACCGCGCTGTGGCTGTTCTGGGTGCTGGCGCGCCTGCTCGCCCCGCCCGTCTCGCTCGACTCGTCCTGGAAGACCTGGTCGCCCCAAGCCGTCGAGGCCTCTCGCGCCATGGGCAAGACGACCTTCGTCGACTTCACCGCCGCCTGGTGCCTGTCCTGCCAGGTCAACGAGCGCGTCGTCCTCGCGCGTCCCGAGGTCAAAGCCGCGCTGGCCCGCGGCGACGCCTACAAGGCCGACTGGACCAACCGCGACGCCGCCATCGCGGCGGAACTTTCCCGTCATGGACGCAGCGGCGTCCCTCTTTATATCGTGTACCCGAAGGGGGGAGAGCCGGTCCTGCTCCCCGAGATCCTGACGCCGCAGCTCGTGCTAGACGCCCTAGGAGAGAAACCATGAACCTCATCGCCCTTCTGCTCGCCGCCACGATGGCCCACGCCATGCCCGAAACCGGCAAGCCCGCCCCCGATTTCACCCTCTCCGGCCAGGACGGCAAGCCCGTCACCCTCTCCAAGCTCAAGGGCAAGTGGGTCGTCCTCGAGTGGTTCAACAAGGACTGCCCCTTCGTGCGCAAGCACTACGGCTCGCAGAACATGCAGGGCCTGCAGAAGAAGTACGCGGCCAAGGGCGTGGCCTGGTACTCCATCATCTCCTCGAAGCCGGGCAAGCAGGGCCACCTCACCGCCAAGGAAGCCGCCGACGAGATGAAGACCGCGGGCATGTCCTCCACCGCCATCCTCCTCGACCCCAAGGGCGACGTCGGCCGCTCCTACCAGGCCAAGACCACGCCCCACATGTACGTCGTCGACCCCAAGGGCGTCCTCGTCTTCATGGGCGGCATCGACGACAAGCCCACGGCCGACGCCGCCGACATCAAGGGCGCGCGCAACCACGTGGCCGCGGCTCTCGACGAGGGCATGGCGGGCAAGAAGATCTCGGTCCCCACGACCAAGCCCTACGGCTGCTCGGTCAAGTACTAATCCTCGTCAGCTGCAAACCAAAGAGCGGGCCTGCGAATGCAGGCCCGCTCTCGTTTTAGGCAGGGTGGATTTATCGGGATACGGGGATTATCCTCATCTAGTCTGCCGCTTGTAACCGTTTGACTTTACAAAATTGTTATTGTCATAATTATTAATCGTTATGGACGTTGTTATTAAGATCAAGGAATACTTGCACCTGCCGCCCCGGGCCGTCCGATTTATTCTGGGGATGGTTGCCGTCGCATCCCTTTATTACGACGCAACCGCCGCCGCCGTCCCGACGACTCGTCCGTCCAAGCGAACCGGCCGGGTCGCCATGACAATCCAGAACCTCACGTTCGCACGCCATACGGGCGTGTCATTCACGCAGGGCGCATTAGACGCAATGCGCATAGATAGCAATAGGGCCTTACAACGAAAGGACAGCTCTCAAGATATTCCGTGTCGCGTGAGTTTCAGACAATCCGGTAGTTTCGCGGTATTCGACGACACAGGAACATTTACGCTTGATGTAATCGATTCAGATGAAGAAATGGACGCCTTGACACCCCCGCACGTCTCTCAGTTGGTGAAGATAGTGAATGCCATCAATGATTGTGGGACCTATTCAGGGGCCGCAGATGGGTGCACAGAGCCCGGAAACATCTTAGTAGTGGCGGAGCCGGTAGACCCTCTCGTGCTGGCTCATGAGTTCGGCCATCATAAAGGCTTGGAGCATAGCGATGAGCAGCGTTTCATAATGTATGCCGGCACAGATACTGTTTCTGGCTCAGAGTTGACGGCTCCTGATTGCGAAGCATTCAAAGAGGGGGGAACATAATGAACGCCCGAATACTGTCCCTTGTAATTGGTCTTTGGTGGGGGTGCTCTCCGCTAGCCCAAGCGGCAGAGGGTACTCCTATGCGGCTCCGCCCCATTGGAGTGTCCGAAAACTATCTTATCGCGCTCGGCACGAACTCAAGCCGCTACCTTGCCGATCGCCTCAAAGATCCCGCGGAAGAACGGCACTTCAGAGGACTCGTACAGCGCCTGACGCGAATCGGTGCAAAGTCTCCGGAAGATCCAGTCGTCGCAGATTCCTTAATGAAATTCGTAGATACGCACGAGCAGCGAGACATCGTTCCATTTCAAACCGTCATGGCTATGTATGACTCATTAAGCGCTCTTGGATACATAGGGGGAGACAGCGGAATCCGATATCTATCGGAGCGCCTTAGCCCGCCAAACTTCACCAAGGCCGTGCGCTGTCGTTATGGCAACAGAAGCAGCGAATACACAGCGAGCATCCTTCGCGATGCGACAGTACGCGGAATCGGCTTCAGCGATGATGGCCGCGCGCTCGCTCAACTTGAGAGGATGGGTAGAAACAGTCCTGAGATACCTTATCGAGGAAGCTTCGATGGTGTGTTAAAGAAGTCAATTTCGAATAATCGCGAAATAAGAAAAATCGGCCGCGCGGCGTTCATCCAACGGCGCGTACTTGCAGAGCCTCCCCAGTAACTGTAGCGGTTCAGCCAATCTTGGACACTCGCTTACTGACACTTAGGCCGTCCCTG
>CAZTZW010000339.1:0-3763 GCA_964618085.1 uncultured Elusimicrobia bacterium | reverse complement strand
CCCAGGGTCCGACGAAGGTCGGCGCCTTCAAGGTCACGGTGCGCCTGAAGGACCTGCGCGTGACCTTCTCGCGCCAGAGCGCTCCCGCCGTGCCCGCCTCCCGCAAGGTGAACGTGCGCGTGATGTCGACCGCGTCTCCCGCCGAGCTGGCGGCCTTCTTCGAGTCCAAGGGCCTGCGCGTGCTGAGCCAGGGCCGGACGACCTGGACGGTCGCCGCCACCGGCAAGACCACGGCCGCCCAGGCCGTGAAGCGCCTGAGCCGCGAGAAGAAGCTGGTGCTCTACGCCGCTTCCGCGTCCAAAGCCGCTCCCAAGACCGGCGTCCTCGTCGTGCGCCTGCGCGCGCCGCTCGACGACGCGGGAATCGCCGCCGTGTTGAAGGCCGCCAAGGTCTCCATGGTGGAGGAAGGCCGCGACGGTCTGTGGACCGTGGCGGCGAACGGCAAAGCCGCGGACTCCCTGAGCCGCCTTCGCAAGTCGGCGCAGGTGCTCTACGCCGTCCCCGCGTCCATGAAGGAGGCGGAAGACCGCCAGGTCGTCCTCACGTTCAAGGAGGGGACCGGCGACGCGCAGATCGCAGCGCTCTTGTCGATGTGGAAGGCGGACGTCGTGCGCGAGTATGGCGGCGGCCGCTTCAAGCTCCAGGTCCGGACCCGGCGCGACGCGGCCTTCTTCTCGGCCGACCCTCTGGTGGCCTCCGTCGTCGCCGTGGGAGCCGTGAGCGAGGAGTCCGTGAAAGGCTCGGCGGCGTCGGCCGCCGCTCACAAGGGGCGCCCCTGGTCGCAGACCGAGTTCAACGCCCAGACCTACTACTCGCGGGTCCACCTCGAGACCTCCGGGGCGACCAAGGCCCAGCTCGAGCTCTTCGACCGCCTGGTCGACGCAGCCCCGGTCCTCGGCGGCGGCTTCAACCCCTACTCGGGCGACTAGACCGGGGGCTTTAGGCCCGGTCCCCGGGGGGCCGGAGGTCCCTTGTAGGGGGTGTCCTATAAGGATATACTCCGTATCGAGATTTGATGGCCGATTGCCTGTTCTGCCGGATCATCCGGCGCGAGATACCCGCCCAAATAGTCCATGAGGACGACCGGGCGCTGGTCTTCAAGGACGTGAGTCCTCAGGCTCCCACGCATCTCCTGATCGTGCCCAAGAAGCACCTGTCGTCTTTGTCGGCGTCCGCCGACGAGGATTCGGCGCTGTTAGGGCATCTCCAGCGGACGGCGTGCGTGGTCGCCGAGGCGGGAAAGGTCGCTTCTTTCCGCCTCGTCACCAACAACGGCCGTGGCGCGGGGCAGTCGGTGGAGCACCTGCATTATCATTTGCTGGGCGGGCGGCCGATGCAATGGCCGCCCGGTTGAATATCTTCGAGTTCCGACGAGCGGAAAGGTGGTGACTGTAAACTAATGGTTTTCATCAAACTGCGTGAAGGCGAGGCGCTGGAGGAGGCTCTCCGCCGCTTCAAGCGCGAGTGCGAGCGCAACGGCGTGCTGAAGGAAGTGAAGCGCCGCGAGCATTACGTGGCCCCGAGCATGAAGCGCAAGCTCAAGGCCGCCGAGGCTCGCCGCAAGATGCGCCGCGCCAAGCGTCGCCGCGTTCCCTAGTCGTCAGGGGTCCTCGCCGCCCGTCCGCGGTGGGGACCCCTGACCCGTTTCTTTCATCGCCGTGATAGGAGTCCGTTGAAGATCCCGTCCGAAACGCTGGAGTTGATCCGCACCCGGCTCGACATCGTCGAGCTGGTGGGGGAGCACGTCCAGTTGTCGCGCGCGGGCCGCAACATGAAGGGGCGCTGCCCCTTCCACAACGAGAAGACGCCCTCGTTCATCGTCAGCCCCGAGCGGCAGACCTTCCACTGCTTCGGCTGCGGCGAGGGCGGCGACGCCTTCTCCTTCGTGATGAAGACCGACGGCCTGTCCTTCACCGAGTCGGCCGAGAAGCTCGCGGCCCGCGTCGGCGTGAAGGTCGAGGCCGACAAGGCGCTCGGCCCCGAGGAGAAGGAGCGCCTGCGCGCGCGCGAGGCCCTCGAGTTCGCCGCCGCCTACTACCACGAGCTCCTCAAGAAGGACCCCGCCGCCGAGTCCGCGCGCGCCTACGTCGGCAAGCGCAAGGTCTCCGGCGCGATGCTCGCCCAGTTCCAGCTCGGCTTCGCGCCGCGCAACGGCGGCCTGGTCGCCGCCGCGAAGAAGAAAGGTTTTGACGAGGGCACTCTCTTCAAAGCCGGCCTTGCCGCCAAGCGCGCCGACGGCACCGTGCGCGATTACTTCTTCGACCGCGTCCTCTTCCCCATCAAGGACGCCAAGGGCGCCGTCGTCGGCTTCGGCGGGCGCACCATGGGCGACGGCGAGCCCAAGTACCTCAACAGCTCCGACAACCCCGTGTTCTCCAAGGGCCGCGTGCTCTACGCCCTGCACGACGCCCTGCCCGCCGTGCGCAAGCAGCGCAAGGCGATGCTGATGGAAGGCTATATGGACGTCATCGCCGCCCACCAGTTCGGCTTCACGACCGCCTGCGCGCCGCTGGGCACCGCGCTGACCCCCGAGCAGGCCGCGCTCATCAAGCGCGCCGCCGACTCCGTCGTCATCGTCTTCGACGCCGACAACGCCGGCCTCAACGCCGCGGTGCGCGGCTCCGAGGTCGCGCTCCAGGCGGGGCTGTCCGTGCGCCTCACCACGGTCCCCGAGGGCAAGGACCCCGACGAACTGCTGCACGCCAAGGGCACGGAGCCCTTCGCCGCCGCGCTCGAGGCCGCCAAGGACCCCTCCGAGTTCAAGACCGACCTACTCCTCAAGCGCGCGGCCCAGCCGCTGACGCCCGAGGCCAAGTCCGAGATCGCCCGCTCGGTCCTGCAGACCATCGCACTGTGCGGCGACGAGGTGCTCAAGGACGAGTGGACGCGGCGTCTCGCGCTGCGCCTGGGCGTGTCGCTCCAGTCCCTCACGCGCACGGCCAGCAAGGCCGGGCCCAGCCGCCACGCGCCTTCGCGCGAGCCTGAGGTGGAGCAGGAACTGCCGCCGGAAGCGGCGTCCCATCGACGCGCGGCCTCTATCCCGGCCAATGACCTTCAGATACTCGACCTGCTGCTCAAGGCCCCGGCCTGCGCCGGCGAGCTGAAGCTCGACGACCTGGAGTCCGACGGCGGGCGCGCGCTGGCCGCCGGCGTGGCCAAGGCCGCGCCGCACACGGGCGCCTGGGCCCCGCGCTTCCTCGACGCGCTCGAGGACGAGCCGCTGAAGGCCGTCGCCTCGCGCCTGCTGTCGGACGAGAACCTCCACGCCGAGCCGGAGTCGCATTTCCGCGCCGTACTGGAGAGACGCCGCAAGGAGCGCCGCTCGATGGCGCTCAAGGCCCGCGTCGAGACTCTTTCCCCGGACGAGATGAAGGAATACATGAAGTTGATGACGGAACTGCGCGGCTCGAAGACCGCGGGACGCGCGTGAGCATAGGAGGACGGACGATGGCGATGCAGACGAGTCAGGCGATGAAGAATCTGATCGACCTCGGGAAGGAGCACGGCTACCTGACCCTTGAGGAGATCAGCCGCACCGTTTCCGCTTCGAGCATGAAGACCGAGGAGGTCGACGAGCTCATGACGGCGCTCGAGGACCTCGGCATCGAGGTCGTCGACCGCAAGAAGCCGACGCCCGGCCCGACGCAGGAGCGCGAGCGCGACCGCTTCTCCGAGGAGTGGGGCGGGTCGTCCGACATCTCGAACTCCATCCGGATGTATCTCTCCGAGATGGGCCGCGTGCCCCTGCTCAACCGCGAGGAGG
>CAZTZW010000338.1:0-3767 GCA_964618085.1 uncultured Elusimicrobia bacterium | reverse complement strand
GCGGGGCTCTCCGGCGCCTCGCTCGCGAGGCGCGCGAACAGAGCGGCGGCCTCGTCCTCGCGGCCGCCCTCGCGCAGCGCGGCGGCGAGGTTCTGGACGACGAGAGGCGTGGGGCGGGGGACGCTCTCGTAGGCTCGCGTCCACAGCGCGATGGAGTCTTTCCAGACGGCGTTCTGCGCGCGGGTCAGCGGGACGAAGGCGAGCAAAGCGAGGCCGGCGGCCAGGCGGGCGCGGGCGGAGCGGGCCAGGGCGAAGGCGGCGGCGACGGCGAGGGGGAGGGAGGCCATATGGACGAAGCGGTCGGCGGCGGTCTGCGGGCCGGATTTGAAGAAGCCCATCGACGGTGCCAGGAACAATAGAACGGCGGCGCTCAGGGGAACGGCTGAACGGCGACGACGGCTGAACCACAGAGATACGGAGAGCAGCACGGAGAGGACGGCGAAGGGATAGAAGCGGGCGCCTTCGGCGCGGGCGTCGACGTAGACGAACGGAGACAGACCGACGGGCCAGAGGGTCTTCCAGGCGTACCAGCCCGGCGCGAACAACGCCTGGGACAGGCGCTCGATGACGCCGAACGCTTCCAGCGGCACGGCGGTGCCGGAAAGATATTGGGCGCGGACTCCCAGAGCGAGGATGGCGAAGGAGACGAGGAAGAACGGCGCTTTCTCCTTCATGCGGAGGCGGTCGCCGCGCCAGTGGTCGAAGGCGATGAGGACGAAGGGGAAGACCGTCGCGGTGACCTTGCTGAGCGCTGCGGCAGTGAAGAAAAGGAACGACGTTTGGCGGCCGCCACCGGCGTAAGCGCGCATCGAGAGGAGGAGGAACAACGTAGCCAGCAGTTCGCGTCGCTCCGTCGCCCAGGCGACGGCTTCGACGCGCAGCGGGTGGACCGCCCACAGCGAGGCGGCGAGGACGGCGGCGCTTGTAACATCGGTGCCTGACCCCGATGTTACATCGCGTAGGAGCAAGGCGAGGACGACGGCGGAGGCGGCGTGGAGGAGGAGAGCGGTCAGGTGATAGCCGAAGGGGTCGAGGCCCCAGACGAGCTTGTCGAGGGAGAGGGACAGCCAGGCCAGCGGCTGGAAGTGGCCGTAATGCGTGCTTGTGAAGGACTCGAGCCAGGCGGCGGCGGTGCCCAGCCAAGGGTTGCGGACGATGTTGCCGGGGTCGTCCCAGCTCACGAAGCCGTTGTTCAGCGCGGGAGAGAAGGCGAGGAGGACGAGCGCGGCCGGAAGGAGCGGCAGGGCTTTCTTCACCATGGCTCAGCGGCGCTCCGCGGCGTCCAGGCGGCGCAGGGCCTCGGCCGCCGCCGCGTCGCGCGGAGCGAGCTTCAGGGCGAGGACGAGGCGCTCTCTGGCCCGAGCGCGTCTCCCGGCCGCGCCGTCGATGATGGCGGCGTTGACGAGGAGGCCGGGCTCGCGCGGCGACAAGGACAGGGCCCGGTCCATGCGGGCGGAGGCCTCGGGGACGCGGCCGCGCTCGAAGAGCCAGCCCGCGGCGTCGCTCTCGAGACGGGCCGGGGAGACGCCGGACCGCGTCAGGATCTCGGCGCGCAGGCGGCGCGCCAGCGGGTCGCGCGGGAAGACTCCCAACTGCTCGTCGACGGAGACGAGCGCGGCGGGGAAGTCTCCGGCCTCGGCGCGGGCGGCGGCGAGGTTGAGGCGCGCCGACTGAGACAGCGGGTCGACGGCGAGCGTCCGCGTGAACAGGGACTCGGAGTCGCGCCAGTAGCCGGTCTGAATCACGGTGAAGACGAAGAGGCCGGCCGCGACGGCGGCGCCCGCGTAGGGCCGGCGTCCGTCGAGCGCGGCGGCGACGAGGGGGACGAAGGCCAGCGAGGCGAGATAGAGGTGGTGGTCCATCACGGCGACGGGGCCGGGGGAGGCGACCAGCAAGGTCGGAGCCAGCAGGAGAGCGAAGGCGGCCGCGGACCAGGCGAGGGCGCGGCGGCGGCGCGACGCGGCGGCCAGCAGCCCGGCCGCGGCGGCGAGCAGGAGCGCGGCGCCCCACAGGCCCAGCTTCCACGGGTTGTCGGCGCCGTCGAGCAGCGCCGTCGGGGCCAGATCCAGCGGCCAGAGCAGCTTGCGCGCTTGGAAGAGGAGGCCGACGGCCGCCTCATGCGGACGCAGGATAGCGGCGTAGCCCATGCTCCCCTTCGCCGCGCCGTTGAGGACCGCGACGGCGGCGGCGACGGCCCAGAAGCCCGCGTGGCGGCGGAGCAGGTCCCGCGGCTTCACGCCGCGCGCCAGGTCCAGCGCGAGGGCGAGGACGGGAGCGGCCAGCGCCTTCCAGCGGCACAGCCCGGCGAGCGCGGCCCAGGTCCAGGCCGGGCCGCGGCTCCCGCGCAGATGGGCGAGCAAAGCGGCCAGGACGAAGGAGCCGCACAGCAGGTCGGAGAGCTGGGACGCCCAGGCGACGGACTCGGCGTGGATGGGATGCCAGGCCCAGAGCAGGACGGCGGCGAGCAAAGCGGCGGGCCGGGCCTTGGGGAACAGCTCGCGCAGGACCGCGAGCGTAAGGGCGGCGTTGAGTCCGTGGAGGAGGAGGGAGGCGACGTGGAAGGGCCAGGCCGCGCCCGCGCCGAGGGAGAGCAGGGCCTTGTACAGGAGCCAGCCCAGGGGCTGCCAACTCGTCATGTGGAAGGAGGTGAACACGGCGACGAGGGCCTCGCTCCACGGAAGCGTCAGCAGCGGGTTGGTCAGGACCATGGCCGGGTCGTCCCAAGACACGAAGGAGTGGCGGACGGAGCGGGCGAAGGGCAGGACGGCCAGCGCCCCCGCGAGGAGCGGGAGACTCATGGCGCGATGGTCAGGCCCCTCGCGGCCCGCGCCTGCGCGGCGAGCGCCGCGTCCTCGTCGCCGCGCGCGCCGAGGACGACGGCGGCGGCGCCGAACACGCGGCGGTGGATCTCGTGGGCCTCGCGGACCGAGGCCACGGCCTCCTCCGGCCGTCCGGCGGCCTGGAGGGCGGCGGCGAGTGTGAGGCGCGCGTAGTAGCTCAGCGGGTTGAGCGCCGCGGCGTGACGCCACAGCGCCTCATCGGAGGACCAGACGCGGAGCTGGGACTGCGTGAGGACGCCCAGGCCGCAGAGAGCGGCGAGCGCGGCGGCGCGCCCCGCGCGGGCTCGCAGGAAGGGCGCGGCCCCGGCGGCCAGAAGCAAGGACAGCGGGATGGCGGGCAGATACGACCAGCGGTCGGCGGCGCTCATGCGCCCCGACTTGAACAGGCCGAGCGCCGGCGCGAGCAGGAGGCCGTAGCACAGGAGCGCCGCGGTGAGGCGGCGCTCCTCGCGTCCCCACCACAGCCACCACACCGCGCTCCCGAGCGCCGCGGCCAGCGACCAGGCGTGGATCCCGGGCTCGAGCAAGGCGGACGTCTCGTAGAAGGGAGACAATCCCCACGGCAGCAAAGTCTTGTACGGGTAGAAGGCCAGCCCGAGGCTGGCTTGAGCCAGACGAGGCTCCAGGCCGAAGGCCGACCACGGCACGGCGGCTCCACCGGCCTGTGCCGCCAGGTTGAAGGCGAGCGAGGGGGCGGCGAAGAAGAGGTAGGGGACCTTCTCGCGCCAGCGCGGACCGCGGTCCAGGATCAGGGCGTCCACGACGACGAGCACGGCGGGCCAGACGATGGCGAACACCTTGGAGAGCATGGCCGCGCCGCCCAGGGCCACGGCGAGCAGGGGCCAGCGCGGGGACTCCTCCTCGGACGCGCGCATGTTCGCGTACATAGACCCCAGCAGGAAAACCGCCGACAGCACGTCGCGGCGC
>CAZTZW010000337.1:0-3776 GCA_964618085.1 uncultured Elusimicrobia bacterium | reverse complement strand
TCGTCGTCGCCTCCCGCGCCGAGGACCTCCCGCGCCTCGACGAACTGGCGCGGCGCGGGAAGGCCAACGGCGTGGCTCTCGAGATGCTCGACGCGAAGGCCGCCCGCGAGGCCGAGCCCCGCGCCAAGGTCTTCGAGCGCGCGCTGTGGTCCCCCTCCACCGCCGTCGTCGACCCCGGCGCGGTGGTCGTCTCGCTCGCGGCCGACGCGAAGGCCCTGGGCGTCGACCTGCGACTGGGCGAGCCCTGGCGCAAGGGCGTCTGGGACGCGGGCGTCGTCATCAACGCCGCCGGCCTCTACGCCGACAAGGTCGCGGCCGACTTCGGCTTCGGCGCGGGCTTCGCGCTGGTCCCGTTCAAAGGCCTCTACCTCTACTCCGATGAGGCGCCGGGCGCCCTGCGCATGCCCATCTACCCCGTCCCCGACCCCGCCTTCCCCTTCCTCGGCGTCCACTTCACCGTGACCGTCGATGGACGCGTGAAGATCGGCCCGACGGCCCTGCCCGCGCTATGGCGGGAGCAGTACGGCGGCCTCTCCGGCTTCTCGGCCGGGGAGCTGGCCTCGGCGCTGGCCTGGCAGGCGCGGCTGCTCCCGGGACTGGGCGCCCTGGCGATGGAGGAGGCCGCGAAGATGTTCCGCTCCGGGCTCGTGAGCCGCGCCGCCGCCCTGGCCGAGGGCGTGGACGCGAAGGACTACCGTCGCTGGGGGCCGGCCGGCATCCGCGCCCAGCTCGTGGACCTGAAGGCGGGCGCGCTCGTGCAGGACTTCGTCATCGAGGGCGACGCGCGCTCGGTGCACGCGCTCAACGCGGTCTCGCCGGGCTTCACCTGCGCGCTCCCGTTCGCGGCGTTGCTGGCCGACCGCCTGAAGCTCTGAGCGCGTCGAGCCGCGCGAGGTTGCGCCGCGCGGCCTCGTCGTCGGGGTCGATGGCGGCGGCCACCTCGAAGTGGACGCGGGCCTCGTCGTAGCGCCCCTGCTGCGCCAGCGCCGCGCCCAGGTTGCCCCGCGCCTTGCGGCACACCGGGTTCCACTCGACGCGCCTGAGGTCGAGCCGCTCCTGCTCCTCGGCGCAGCCGGGGAAGGCGGCCAGGGCCGCCCGGAAATGGGCCTCCGCCTCGGCCGGATGCCCGTCGCGCGCGCGCTCCACGCCCAGCGAGAGATGGGCCGAGCCGTTGACCGGGTCGACCGCCAGCGCGCGCTCCCACAGCGCCTCGGTCGAGCGCCAGTGCGCCTGCTGGCCCACGCAGACGAAGGCATAGGCGGCCGTCGCGGCCGCGGCGAGGTGAAGGCGTCTCCCCCCATGACGCAGCCACGCCGCGAGCAGGACGAAGAACGGGACGGTCGAGAGGTAGGAGTAGCGGTCGGCGACCAACTGCGGCCCGAACTGGAACAGGCCGCACACGGGCAGGAGGATGACGGCGTAGGCCGCGGGCGCCCACGGGCGCTTGCGGCACGACCAGGCGGCGAGCGCGACGGCGGCCATGGAGAGCAGGTAGACGGGCTGGGTCCAGTCCAGCGGCGGGCGCAGCTCGTAGAACGGCGACAGGCCGGACGGCCAGACGGTCTTCGCCAGATAGAACACCGCGGCGTAGCACGACTGCGCGACGCGCGCCATGACGCCGTGCTGCTCCAGGCTCCAGCGCAAGCGGTCCTGGACGGAGGAGCCGATGAGGAAGAATACGACGGACAGCGCGAGATAAGGCGCCTTGTCCTTCAAGGGGCGCGGCTTCCCGAGCGGGTACCGGTCGACGATCCACAGCACGGCGGGCAAGGTCACCGCCATGCCCTTGGCCAGCAAAGCGAGCAGGAATAAGACGAGGGCGGGCCGCTCGGAGCGGCCGTCCTGGCGAGCCCGGACGTAGGCCCAGACGCAGGCCAGCGAGAGCGCGACGCACATCACGTCGCGGCGCTCCGAGATCCAGGACACCGACTCCACGCGCAGGGGATGGACGGCGAACAGCGCCGCCGCCAGCGCCGCCGGGACGTCGGCGTCGGCGCCCGGACGGACCGCGAGCAGGAGCCGCCGCGCGAGCAGGGCCAGCAGCCCCGCCGCCGCCGAGTGCCACAGCGCGTTCTGGAGGTGGTAGACGCGCGGGTCCAGGCCGCCGACGACGAAGTCGAGCCCGTGGCTCAGGTAGGCCAGCGGCTGGTAGACGCCGCCGGTCTTGGCCGTGAACGCCCAGAGCCAGTTCGCGGGCCCCAGGCCGCGCCAGCCCGCGGGCTCCAGCAGGAACATCGGGTCGTCCCAGCCCAGCCAGCCGTACCGCAGGCTGGGGAGGAAGACGAGGAAGGCCGCGGCCGCGCTAGAAGCGCAGGCCCAGGCCGCCCTCCGCGCCGGACTGGCCGTGGGCGTGGAAATAGGCGAGGGTGATGTACGTGAACTGATAGGGCTTCACGCGGAAGCCGGTGGTGAAGCGCGCCTCGGTGGTCGTGTAGACCTTGCCGATGACGGTGGGGTCGGCCGTGGAGTTGCGCGGCACGAGGCGGGTGCGGTCCACCCCGGCGCCGACGTACGGGTTGAACACGGCGTTGCCGGCGGAGAGCACGAGGTTGGCGCCCGCGTGGCTGGCGGAGAAGTGCTGGTGCACCACCGAGTGGGCGACGACCGAGGCCAGCAGGTGCGGGGCCCAGGGCTTGTCCGACGTCGAGTAGACGCCCCAGCGCATGCCGCCGCCGGCGATGGTCAGGCCCTGCCAAGACACGCCGCGGATGAAGCCGTCGAGCTTGAAGGGCAGGCCGATCTCGGCCTGGACCCACGGCAGGCCGAACAGGCGGACGCCGTTGTTGCGCAGGATGTTGTTGCCCTTCGACGGATAGAACTGCCCTCCGAAGCGCGCGCCCACGTCGAAGCCCGAGAAGCCCAGCGGGCGTCCGCCCTGGAAGGTGGCCGCGCCGAGGACGCCGCCGAGGTCGCGCGCGAAGGGCTTCATCGAGCCCTCGTCGGCGTACTGCTGGAAGCCGCCGTACTGGTCCTCGGCCGAGGCCGGGACGCAGGCGA
This sequence comes from uncultured Elusimicrobia bacterium, assembly GCA_964618085.1. Classification (GTDB taxonomy): domain Bacteria; phylum Elusimicrobiota; class Elusimicrobia; order UBA1565; family UBA9628; genus GWA2-66-18. The sequence continues at coordinate 779 of CAZTZW010000337.1, read as the reverse complement.
GCAGAGCGGCGAGGAGGAACGCGAGTCTCATCGGCCGCTATTATCCAACATGTCGGCGGCGAAGCTCAACCCATGGAGCGTCAAGTCGGGCGAGTATTTCACCCCCGGCAGCTCCGCCTGGAAAAGAGGCGCGAGGCCGCCCGTGACCACCACCGTCGCCTTCCCCCCCAGCTCGGCCTTGGTCTTGGCCAAGACCTCCTTGATCATCCCCAGGTAACCGTGATAAAGGCCCGCCTGGATGCACTCCGTCGTGTCCTTGCCGATGACGGAGCGGGGCTTGGCGACCTTGACCAGCGGCAGCTTGGCCGTGAACTCGTTGAGCGCCCGCGCCGCGCTGTTGGGTCCCAGGAGGATGGCCCCGCCCACGTAGTCGCCACGGAGGTCCACGCAGTCGAACGTCGTCGCCGTGCCGAAATCGATGCCGATCGCCGGCGTCTTATACAGACGCTTCATCGCCAGCGCGTTCAAGATCCTGTCCGCCCCCACCGACAGGGGCTCGCGGACCTTCACCCGCAGGCCCAGCTTCGAGGACGGCGTCACCTTCATCGCCTTCAGGCCGAAGGCGAGGTCGAACGCCTTCTCCAGCTTGGCGTCCAGCGGCGGCACGACCGACCCGTAGACGATGGACGTGGGCAGGCCCTCCACCTTGCGGAACGGGCACTTCAGCGCGCGGGCGTACCACGCGGCGGAACGTCGGGGGGCCGTCTCCAGGCGCCACGGGCGCAGGAGACGGCCCCCCTTCATCACACCGACCGTCAGGTTAGTGTTCCCAACGTCGA
>CAZTZW010000336.1:762-3782 GCA_964618085.1 uncultured Elusimicrobia bacterium | reverse complement strand
GCACGAGCCGGCAGGCGCGCCCCGGCGAGGACGGCGCGGCGGCGGGGGGCGGGGGGAGGCCGTCGAGGCAGGCGACGCACAAGGGTCCGGGCTCCCCGGGCGCCAGGTCCTCCCGGCAGAAGGGACAAGCGGCCGGCAGCAGCCAGCGCAGTGCGGTCTGGGTCCAGGTCTCCACTTTCATCATACGACCGAGGGGGGGCGGAAGTTCCCCGGCGGTAAGGTCTTCGGGGGCCGAATGGTATCATGAGGGCATGCTACGGACCTGGCTGCGGCGCGCGGCGCTCGCCTTCCTGGCGCTCGCCCTGGCCGGGGCGGCGGGGGCCGCCGCGCTCGTCGGCTTGGCGTGGAGCCAGTATAGCCGCCGCGAGCACGACATCGTCGAGAAGATGGACCGCTACTGGCTCAACCTCACGACGCCGGGCCGCGAGGAGTACCTGCTCGAGAGCGACGAGGTGTTCGTGGTCCCCTACATGGCCTCGCGCCTCTCCGTGGAAGCCGTCCCCACCAAGATACTCGACGCGCAGGACCGGCTCATCGCGGAGTTCTCGACGGAGAAGGGCCAGTACGTCCGCTCGCCGGAGGAGCTGCCGTCCTACCTCAAGAAGGCGCTGGTGGCCAGCGAGGACGGGCGCTTCTACGCGCACGGCGGCATCGACTGGAGGGCGACGGCGCGCGCCGTCGCGGTCACTCTGACGGGGACCCGCCGCCGCCAGGGCGGCTCGACGTTGACGCAGCAGCTCGCCAAGCAGATGTTCACCACGCGCGAGCGCACGGCGGGGCGCAAGCTCTTCGAGTATTTCTGCGCGCGCAAGCTCGAGAAGAAGTTCACCAAGGACCAGCTGCTGCTGATGTACCTCAACTTCGCCTATTTCGGGCACGGGGCCTTCGGCGTCGAGTCGGCGTCGCGCTACTACTTCGGCAAGCCCGCCTCCGCCCTCGAGATCGGCGAGGCGGCACTGCTCGTGGGCCTCATCCCCAATCCTTATAAATACTCGCCGCTCGACCACCCGGAGCTGGCGCAGGCGCGCGTGCGCACCGTGCTCGGCCGCATGGTCAAGGACGGCTACCTCGCTGACACCGCCGTCGAGCGCGTCGAGCGCGACCTGTGGGACGGCTTCTCGCGGCGGCAGGGCGCCTCCGAGGTCTCCTTCTGGCGCACCCGTGTCAACGAAGCGCCGTACCTGACCGAGTTCGTGCGCCGCCAGATGCTCAAGCACTACACCAAGGAGCGCCTGCTGCGCGGCGGACTGGTCGTGCGCACCACCTTCGACCTCGACGCCCAGCGCGCCGCCCAGGACGCCCTGCGCCGCGCTTTGCTCAAGGAGAACGACCCGAAGGCCGCGGCTGACGAAGAGGGGGAGCCCGCCGGCAAGCAGTCCCCCGTCGAGGGCGCGCTGGCCGCGCTGCGGCCGCAGGACGGCGCCTTGCTGGCCTTGGTGGGCGGCTCGGGCTTCTCCTTCTCCAACCAGCTCGACCGCGCCAGCGACGGCCGCCGCCTCATCGGCTCGTCGATCAAGCCCTTCATCTGGGCCGCGGCCTTCGAGTCCGGCCGCTACAAGCCCGAGGACACCTTCGTCGACGAGCGCGTCACCTACAAGGTCGGCGGCGGCAAGAAGTGGTCGCCGCGCAACTACGGCGACAAGTACTACGGCGAGGTGACGCTCGACTTCGCCATGCACAAGTCCCTCAACACGGTGGCCGTGAAGCTTCTCAAGGAGCTCGACCTCGACGCCGTCATCGAGGCGCTGTCGAAGGCCTTCGCCATCCCTAAGGAGCGCTGGCCGCGCAACCTGTCGCTGGCCCTGGGCACCGCCGACGCCTCACCGCTCCAGCTCGCCGCGGCCTACTCCGTCTTCGCCAACGGCGGCCAGGCCGTGAAGCCCGGCTGGCTGCGCTCCGTGGAGGACCGCGAGGGCCGGAAGATCCTCGAGCCGGAGCCCGCCGCCCCCGGCGAGGTCGTGTTCTCCTCCGAGACCGTGCACCGGACCATCGAGGTCATGAAGGGCGTCCTGGGCCCGGAGGGCACGGCCTATTCCTCGGCGAAGAGGACGGGCTTCACCATCCCGGCGGCGGGCAAGACCGGGACCACCAACGATTACCGCGACGCCTGGTTCGCCGCCGTGACGCCGGAGCTGTCCGCCGTGGTCTGGGTCGGCCATGACGACATGCGCCACGCGATGCCGCCCGGAAAGGCCGGCGGCTCGGTCTCCGCGCCCATCTGGATGACCTTCGTGAAGGCCCTGTACGTGGGCCGTCCGGCCAAGCCGTTCTGAATGAGATAGAATGGCGGACGTGAAGCGGCTCCTCGTCCTGACGGCGCTGTTGGCGGCGTGCGGACCCACCAAGGAGTCCGAGCCCAACGACTCGTTCCAGCAGGCCACCTTCCTCAAGGCCGGGGCCAAGGCGACCGGCCGGCAGGCGAACGCCAAGGACGAGGACTGGTACCGCATCGATTCCGCCGGGGAGACGTCGTTCTCGGCGCGCATCGGGGGCATCCGCGACGTCGATTTCGTCCTGACCTTGCTCGACAAGGACCGGGTCGTGCTCAAGAAGGTCGATGAGACGGTCATCGGCGGCGACGAGGCCCTGCTCGACGCGGGCCTGCATCCTGGCGCCTACTACCTCGTCGTCTCCAACAAGAACGAGAAGGCGGCCAACGCGGAGCAGGAGTACGCGCTCCAGACGAAGAACGAGCCCGCCGCCGGCCGCGAGCGCGAGCCCGACGACAAGGCCCTGCAGGCCGTGGCCATCGAGCCCTCCGGCACGGTGCGCGGCCACTACTGGCCGACGAAGGACCTCCTCTCCGAGGACCCCGAGGCCGTGGAGGAGGACTGGTTCTCGGTGGACGTGACGCGCGACGGCCTCTTCCTGCTCAACGTCGACGTCAGCGAGGTGCGCAACGTCGACCCCATCCTGGAGGTCTACGACGCCACGGGTTACAAGCTCAAGGACCTCGACGCGGGCGGCATCGGCGAGGGGGAGAGCCTGCGCAGCTTCGGCGTGCGCGGCCCGGCCAAGTT
>CAZTZW010000336.1:0-752 GCA_964618085.1 uncultured Elusimicrobia bacterium | reverse complement strand
CAAGCACAAGGGCGGCGGCAATTCCGAGGTGCCCTACGACCTGATGACCGAGCTCCTGCCTTACCAAGGCCGCGTGGAGTTCGAGCCCAACGATCAGCGCGCCGACGCCACCCCGCTCGGCGGCGACTCCATCCAGGGCGCCATCGCCCCGGCCGCAGACGCGGACTGGTACAAGGTGTCCGTCGATTCCGGCCCTAAGACCCTCCTGCGCGCCGAGCTCTCCGGCCTGCCGGCCGCCGACCTCGCTCTCACGCTCAAGGACGGCTTCGGCAACGACCTGCTGACGGTCGACAACATGGGCAAGGAGCAGCCCGAGGTGCTGACCGGCTGGGGCTCGACGGGCGGAGAGCTCTTCCTGGTCGTCACGGAGAAGAGCGGCCGCAAGTCCGACCCCCGCCAGCCCTACACGCTGACGAAGAAGCTCAGCGCCTGGCAGGAAGGCCTGGAGTGGGAGCCCAACAACTCCACCGCCGCGGTCCAGGCCGTGAAGGTCGGCGAGACCGTGGACGGCTATTTCGCGCCCAAGGGAGACGAGGACTGGTACGAGTTCAACCTCTACCAGAAGGGGAACGTCGCCCTCGAGCTGACCGGCGTCTTCAACGCCGCCCCCTCGCTGACCTTGTTCGACCAGGAGTACAAGGAGCTCTCCTCCGCGTCCGCCGCCAAGTCCGGCGAACCCGCCGTTCTGACGCGCGAGCTCGAGCCCGGCACGTATCTCGTGCGCCTGAAGCCCGGCGACGCCGCGCAGAACA
>CAZTZW010000335.1:0-3800 GCA_964618085.1 uncultured Elusimicrobia bacterium | reverse complement strand
ACAGCCGCCGCCGCCGCCGCCCGCGCCGCCGCGGGGGCCAGCCTGCTCGGCGCGCTGCTGTCCTACCCCCTCAGCCTGACGCTCACGCGCCGCATCGTCGCCATCGAGCGCGCGCTCGCGCAGATCGGCGAGGGTCGCTACGTCGAGGTCGGCGCGACCGGCGGCTCCGACGAGCTGTCCGCGCTGGCGCGCAACGTCGACGAGATGTCGCGCCGCCTCAAGGAGCTCGAGGAGATGAAGAAGCTCATCGTGGCCTCGGTCAGCCACGAGCTGCGCTCGCCCCTGGGCGCCATCGAGAGCAAGGTGCGCGACATGCTCTCCGAGCCCGCGGGCGTGCCCGAGTCGGCCCGCGCGGGCCTGCAGTCCATCCGCAACTCGGCCGCGCGCCTGGAGCACTTCGTCTCCTCCATGCTCGAGGTGGCCCGCATCGAGCGCGGGCGTCTCATCTACACGCCGCGCGTGGGCGAGCTGGCGCCAGTCGTCGAGGACGCCGCCGCCTTCTTCGCGGAGAAGGCGCGAGACGGCGGGCTGACGCTCGCCGCCTCGCCCGTGACCGGCATCCCCCCCTTCGCCTTCGACCCCGACCTCATCGCCCAGGTGCTGGCCAACCTCGTCTCGAACGCGCTCAAGTTCACGCCCAAGGGCGGGCGGGTGGCCGTGTCGGCGCGTCTGGAAGGCCGAGAGGCCGTGGTCCGCGTCGAGGACACCGGCGTGGGCGTGCCCGAGGAGGCGCGCGCGCGCATCTTCACTCCCTTCGAGCGCGTGCCCAACAGCCTGCGCGCCACGGGCACGGGACTGGGCCTGTCCATCTCCAAGTCCATCGTGGAGCGCCACGGCGGGCGCATCGGCGTCGAGCCCCGACAGGGCGGCGGCAGCGTGTTCTACTTCGCTTTGCCGGTCGAGCGCAGGCAGTAGCCGACGCCCACCAAGGTCTCGAGCTTGCGGCCGAAGGCGCCGAGCTTCCCGCGCAGGGCCGACACGTGACGGTCCACCGCCCGCTCGCCGCGCATCTTGTCCCCCTTCCACAGCGCGTCGATCAGGCGGCCGCGGGTGAACACGCGGTCGGGGTTCTTCACCAGCAGGAGCAGGATGTCGAACTCGAGACGGCTCAGGCGCACGAGGGCTTCGGCCACGCGGCAGGAGCGCGCGGCGGGGCGCAGGACCAGCTTGCCGTGGCGGCAGACCTCGTCCTCGACGGGCGGCGCGACGCGGCGCAGCAGCGAGCCCAGGCGCGCGGCCAGCAGGTCGGCGGGGACGGGGCGCTCGAAGTACTCGTCGGCGCCCGCGGCGAAGACCGCCGCGGCCTCCGCGGCGTCGCGCCGGTCGGTGAGGGCGATGAGCGCCAGGCGCTTGTTGCGCGGGTCGTCGCGCAGGGCGCGGATGAGCTCGCGGCCCGACATGCCGCGGACCTTCAGATCCAGCAGCAGCGCGGCCGGCCGGCCCTGCTCGAAGGCGCGCAGGAAGGCCTTGAGGTCGGCGTGCACGCGCGCCTTGTAGCCCGTGTCCGTCAGGACGCGCTTGAGCGCGGCGGCCGCCTCGGCCCGCGTCTCGAGCACGTCGACGAGATGGCTCATGCGCCGGCGTTGTCGAGAGCGTCCGCGACGCGCGTCAGAAGGTCGGCCGGGTCGAAAGGCTTGAGCACGTAGTCCGCCGACCCCAGGCTCACGCCCTCGGCCAGGCTCGCCGCCGCCGAGCGCACCGTGCAGAAGAGCACCGGCGGCATCCTGCGGCCCGGCTTGGGCTTCATCTTGCGGCGCACGTCGAAGCCCAGCATGTCGGGCAGGACGACGTCGAGCAGGATGAGGTCGGGCTCGTGCGCGTCGAACAGCGCCAGGCCCTCCGCGCCGGTGGCGGCCTCGAGCATCTCGTAGCCGGCCTTCTCCAGGACGCGGCGCTCGAGCTTGCGGTACTCCTCCTCGTCCTCGATGACGAGGATGCGGCGTTTTTTCGCGGCCATAGGCCGGATGTTACTAATTACGAGCGGTACAGCATCCAGTACACGGCGACGCCCGTGACCGACACGTACAGCCAGACGGGGAAGGCCCAGCGCGCGGCGCGGCGGTGCTCCTCGAAGCGGCCCTTCGCCGCGAGGAAGAGGGCGCGCAGGATCATCGGCAGGACGGCGACGGCCAGGATGGTGTGCGAGAGGAGCAGGGCGAAGTAGAAGGTGCGGATGGGACCCGTCTTCTGGAAGCGCACCGACCCGACGTGGAAGTGGTAGTAGAGGTAGCAGGCCAGGAAGGCCGCCGAGCAGGCGAGGGCGCCGAGCATCGCCCAGCGGTGCGCCTCGCGCCGGCCGTTCTTGACGAGGAGCCAGCCGGCCAGGAGCAGGAAGGCCGAGCCGGCGTTGAGCGTCGCGTTGAGGTGCGGGAAGTCCGCGACGGCCGGCATCAGCCGAGTTCCTCGACCTCGACCTTGTCGTACCTGCCCGACGAGGGGACGGGGCCCGTGTTGAAGCGGGGCTTGGACCGCGCGATGAAGGCGCCGGCGATGTCCTTGAGCTCCTCGGGGTCGGTGATGTCGGCGGCGGCCACGAAATCGAAGTAGATGTCGGGCGAGACGCCGAACAGCTCCTGCGCCGTCGGGGCGAGCTTGTTCGCCATGTGGTCGGCGAGGCAGTCGTGCACGGAGCGGCCCAGCGCGGCGCCGACGTAGAGCACCTGCGCGTTCTTCTGCGCGTCGAAGGTGACGAACTCGTACACGCCCGGCTTGTGCGGGGCGTGGTCGGGGAGCGCCGCCGGCTTGAAGCGGTAGCAGCGCTCGGACATCGCGACGCGGAACTTGCGGTCGGCCATGGTCAGGCTCCCAGGGGCGAGCGCCAGACGGCGCGGCCCACGAAGAAAGGTCCGAGGTTGGTGAGGTACTGCGAGGTCTGCACGGTGGGGCGCATGGTCTCGACGAGCTGGGAGAGCGGCGCCAGCTCCTTGCCGATGAGGCCGATGACGAAGTCGTTGTCGTTCTTATCGAGGCCGTGGCAGGCCAGGCGCACGTCCATCGCCGCGCCGGCGTCGCCGAAGCGGCGGCCGATGATTCCGTGCTCCTTGAGGATCTCCTGCTGCTCGGCGCGCGGCAGGCGCGCGAAGGAGCCGGAGCGGCGCAGCGGGTACCACACCGCCCACGGCGCCGCGGGGTCGAGCGCGACGCGGCGCGGACGCTGGAGCAGCCAGTCCTCGAGCTTGGGCTCGTAGCCCAGGGCGTAGGTGCGGCCCAGCATGGAGAACTCGGGCTTGGGCGCCAGGGACGCGAACGCCGCGGACTGGAGCGCGGGGCGCAGCTTCTCGAGCAGGAGGCCGGGCGCGTCGGTCATCGCGAGCACGGCGACGCCCTGCGGGTCGCTGACCTCCTCATAAAGGACGCAGTCGAGGCCGCAGCGGGCCAGCGCGTCGGCCAGGGGCTTGGGATCGCGGCAGCCCGTGAAGGCCGTCAGGGACATGAACAAGCGGCGGTCGGAGAACTGGGGCTGGCCGTCCTTGACGCCCCCGCGTTCGCGCAGGTCCAGCGCGGGGGTCTCGGCGGCGGGAGAGGCGGGGTGCGACGAGGCGTGGGGATGCTGGGTCACGCCCCGATTCTATCACTTCCCCGTCGGGAACGCCTACTGGCCGAACAGCTGGACGACCCGGGCGAGGCCCGCGTCGCAGTCCGTGCGCGTCTCGGCGTCGGGACGCAGCGCCAGGCAGCGCTTCCACTCCCGGCGGGCGCGCTCGTAGTCGCCCTTCTGGTAGTAGATCATGCCCGAGAGGACCGCCGGCGGGGCCTGGCGGCCGCGGCCGCCCGCCGTCTCGGCGCGCGCGGGCTCCGCG
>CAZTZW010000334.1:527-3833 GCA_964618085.1 uncultured Elusimicrobia bacterium | reverse complement strand
AACAAGCCGCGCTATGTACCGGGGGGGTCTGGCACCGTTTTTACTCCGTAATAAACATCGGTGCCTGACCCCGACGTTACTTCGGGACGGCGCGGGCGAGCTGGGCGGCCAGGAAGTCGGCCAGGAAGGACGCGTCGAAGGGCCAGGCGTACTCGATGACGACGCCGGGGTGCTTCTTGCGGGCCTCGATAACGATGCCGGGGATCTCGCATTCCGCGTGGATGCCGCCGCGGGTGTACATGGTGGAGATGAGGGTGATGCGGGAGAAGCCCTCGCGCACGAGCGCGTCCAGAGCGTCCTCGACGGACGGGGCGCAGAACTCGTTGTAGGCCGTCACGAGCTTGCGTCCGCCGAGCTTCGGAGCCAGGGCCTTCGCGATCTCCTCCACGCCCGCCTTGTACGCGTCGTTCTCGGGCGTGCGCGGCCACTCGCGGACCTGCTTGTCCAGCTCGGCCTCGCGCGGGCTCATCACGGACTCCTTGCGGGCCTGCCGCTCCCCCTCCAGCCGCTTGAGCTCGGAGACGAGCGGACGCGGAGTATCGGATGCGGCCGACCCATGGCCGATGAGGATGACGGCTTCTTTCGCGCTCATGAAGCCATTATAGTATCTTCGAAGTGATGACCGCCTGGCTCGTCTTGCTGCTGGCCTCCGCCGCCGCCGCGGCTCCTCCCGAGGTGGAGAAGGAGCTCGGGGTCGCCGTGCACCGCCTCTACGACCTGGAGTACGACGCCGCCGACCGCGCCTGCGCCGCGTTCGCCGCCAAGCATCCGGGCCATCCCGGCGGCCCGTTCTACGCGGCCGTGGTCTCCTATCAGCGCTGGATCACCGACGGCATGGTCTCGACGGCGGCCTACGCCGCCGTCGAGTCCCGGCTCGACGAGGCGGTGCGCTCCGCGGAGGCCGTCCTGGCCAAGGACCCCGCGCTCGGCCACTACTACCTCGGCGCGGCCAAGGGCTTCCAGGCGCGCGCCTTCGCGGGACGCGGCCGCTACATGAAGGCGGTGCCCGCGGCGTCCTCGGCGGTGCGCCACCTCAACAAGGCGCTGGAGCTCGACCCGTCCTATGACGACGCCGCGCTCGGCCTGGGCATGTACCACTACTTCGGCGCCCGCATGCCCTCCGGCGCGCGGCCCTTCGCCTTCCTCCTGGCCGGCGAGGCGCCCGACAAGGACAAGGGCATCCTGTTCCTGCGGCGCGTGGCCGTCTCCACCGGCACGGCGCGCGAGGAGGCGCGCTCGGTCCTGGCGATGATCCTGTCCCGCGAGGGCCCCGAGGGCTGGGCCGAGGCCGAGACCTTGCTCGTCGAGCTCACGACGCGCCACCCGCGCAACCCGCTGTTCCGCCTGCGCCGCGCGTGGCTCGCCTCCAAGCGCGGCGAGTACGACCGCTCCGCGGCGCTCTACGACGCGGAAGGACGCTGGCCCGACGAGCACCCCGAGCCGCTGCGCTCGCGCGCGCGGGCCTGGGCGGTGTACCGCGCCGCCGAGGTGCGGCTGCTCCAAGGCCGCGGGCCGGACGCCGAGCGGCTGCTCGACCGGCTCGACGGGCTGGCCCTGCCGAAGGGGGTCAAGGACTGGGCCCTCCTGCGCCGCGGCAACGCGCTGGACCTCCGCGGGGACCGCGCGGGGGCCGACCGCGCCTACGACGCGGTGGAGGACAAGCGCGCCCGCGCGCTCGCACGGAGCTTCAAGACGGAGCGCTTCCCCGCCGGCCCGAAGGAGCTGATGCCCTTCTTCACCGGCTACTAGCCCGCACGACGGCCGCGTGGAACGCGCGCGCCACGAGCTCGTTGCCTTTGGCCGTGAGATGGCAGAAGTCGGTCATGTGCTCCTCGGTGGGCGTGAACGAACCCGCCACCTCGGCCAGCCTCGCGCCGGGAAGCTCCCGCGCCAGCCGCCTCTGGAGCTCGTTCTCCGCGGCCAGGCCCCGCTGCCAGCCCTCGCCGAACTCGGCGCCGAAGTTCTTGTCAGCCCAAGGCCGGTAGTACTGCGCCGTCCCCAGGACGAGCACGGCCTTGCGCGCGCGCGCCAGCGCGTGCAGCGAGCGCAAGTTGGCCTCGAAGGCCGCCAAGCCGAAAGGCCCGTTCTTGAAGTCGTACGCGGTGGGGCGCGAGAACTGGGCGTGCAGGTCGCCGCGCGGGCCCACGAGCTTCCAGCGCAGCGCCGTGTAGAGAGCGCTGTGATGCAGCGCCGCGGGCAAGGCCTTGAACACCGGGTAGGGCTCGCCGCCGATCTTGCGCCGGCGGTGGGCGTAGTCCGGGCGGAACCCCGGCGCGAAGGAGGACTCGAGGTCGTTGATGCCCTCGTAGGTCAGGACGAAGTCCGCCTCGGCGTCCGAGTGCGTGAGGGCGAAGTTGACCAAGGTGTCGGCCGTCGTCGCGCCGTTCTGCGCCGCGATGACGACCTCGTAGCGGTCGCGCCCGAGCAGGGCCTGCAGCCGCCCGGGCCAGGTCTCCTCCCATGCGTGCCCGCCGTCGAACGTCGTCGAGCCGCCGTAGCACAGCACGCGGATGCGGCGCTTGGGCGACTCCAGCTCCGGGCCCCGGTCGCCGCGGGAGTTGAACTCCAGCGCCCCCGAGCGGCCCTTGGTCGCGAGATAGGGCAGGTAGGGGTGGTCTCCCATGTACAACTCGGCGCCCGCGCCGTAATGCCGTCGCGCGAACTCGCGCGGGAAGACCCCGTGCTTGACGCGGAAGCCCGCGTAGCCCGCCAGCTCGACGACGAGGGCGACGAGGAGCGCGGGCACGAGGTAGAACCAGACGGGAGGCCGGCGCGCCATGGCGTGATTCTAGAAAACTAGGGCGCGGCGCGGACCGCGGCGTCGAAGGCTTCGAGCGCGGGCAGGACGCGCCGCGGGTCGAGCAGGAGGTCGAGGTGCGTCGCCCGCAGGTCCAGCGTCCGCACGTCCGCGCCGCCCTCGCGCAGCGCCGCGACGCGCTCGTCGGAGGCGGCGGCCGGCACGGTCTCGTCGCGGTCCGCGCGCACGATGAGGACGGGGCCGCGCCACTCGGGGCGGTCGGCGGGGCGGTTCAAGGCGTGGAGCGTCTCGTGGAAGAAGCGCTCGAGGAAGCCCATGTCCTGCGCCCCCTCGGCGAGCTGGCGGGCCAGGTGATCGCCCAGCTCGCCGTCGGCGCGGTTCGCGCGCAGCTTCGCGACGAGCTCGGCCGCGTTCGGACGCGTCACGTAGGCGATCCAGGAGCGGCGAGCGGCGGCCGGCCACCAGCGCGCCAGGGCGTGGCCCGCGTTCACCAGCGCCCCGAGCCGGCGCAGCTCGGGCGACAGGTGGACGCCCATGCCGGGGACGGC
>CAZTZW010000334.1:0-517 GCA_964618085.1 uncultured Elusimicrobia bacterium | reverse complement strand
TCGCGAGTCGCCTTCTCCGCCGGGTCGGCGGTGCCCATGCCGGGGACGGCGGGGCAGATCATCGCGGTCCACAGGACCTTCTCCGGGTCGGGCGCGGGCAGCAGCATCGCGCCCAGCGAGTAGGCGACGATGCCGACCTTCCCCCCGCCGGCGAGGCGGCTCGCCTCGTCGACGGCGGCCCGCACGTCCTCGCCCGTGCGCGCCTCGAGCGTCTCGCCGTCGGCCTCGCCCAGCTCGGACGCGCCGTAGCCCCGGCGCTCGAGGATCATGAGGGCGCGGCCGGGCAGGAGCCCCTCCCACTCGCGGAAGCCGAGCGCTCCGATGCCGCGCCCGTGGACCATGAGCACGGCGGGGCCCTCTCCCGCGCGGAAATAATAGGACAGGCGCGTGCCGTCCTCGGAACGGAAGCTCCCGCGAGACCACGCCTCGGGTCCGGGGCGCGGCGCCGGGGCCGCCCCGGGCGCGTCGGCCGGCGCGTGGAGCGGCGCGAGGGACGCGGCCGGCGGGAGCGCGAGCG
>CAZTZW010000333.1:0-3847 GCA_964618085.1 uncultured Elusimicrobia bacterium | reverse complement strand
AAGGCCGCGCGCACCGGGATGCCGCAGGCCAGCGCGCGCGCGCCGCGGGCGCGCAGGAGCGCCGCGGCGTCCTCGTCGGGCGCCAGCAGCAGGTCCGGGGACGGGTCGGTCCAGAAAGGATGGACGGCGTGGTCGGTCAGCACGCCGACCACGGGGACGTCGAGCTCCCCCCGCGCCCTGGCCCCGGCGAACACCGCCGAGACCGCGGCCTGCGGGCACACGACGACGTCCGGGGACTGCCGGCGAACCCCCGCCAGGAGCTTGCGCGCGCCCCCGGAGGCGAGATAGGCCGTCCGCACGGCCTTCAGGGTCCGCCGGGCCGCCGGAGAGGCGTAGAGGGCGCCGAACACGCCCGGGGCGGCCCGCAGCAGGGCGTGGTAGCCTCGCGCGACGGCCTGGCCGGCCTTCGGGTGGTGGCCTCCGGCGACCTCCACGTAGGAGACGGCCGCGCCGTCCGCCGTCAGGGCCTCCCCTAAAGCGAAAGCCGCCGCGCTATGACCGCTCGGTTCGAATCCGTAGACGAGCAGTACGCGCGGCGGCTTGTTAGTTCTCATGCTCTACGTCGGGACCCTTCGGGCCCGACGCAAACGCGCTGAGGAAGGGCGTATAGCGTTTAGAGGTCGTTGGCGGCCTTCAGCTCTTCGTAGCGCTTCATGTCCTTCTTCTTGAGCTGCTCGATGAGGTCCTTGCGGTGCGCGGCCCACTTCTCGCCGTTGGCGCCGGTCTTGCGGGCGATGGAGTCGTGAGAGAGGAACTCCCAGATGGCCTTGCCGTCGGCCTTGGCGATGCCGCAGCCGGGCTTGTTCATCATGCGCTTGACGTAGCGGTTCCAGACCTTGACCTCGATCTGCCAGATGGAGCTGTCCTTGAAGTACTCGGGGTTGCTCTTCTTGAGCGCCGCGAGCGAGGCCTCCTGGGCCTTGTCGTCGCCGCCGCCGGAGGGCTCGACGAAGCGGCTGTTGAGCGGGCGCGCCGCGGAGTGGCACTGCGCGCAGCCGCCGGTCTTGGAGACGAGCTTCTTGTAGCCGGCCTGGACGTTGGCCGGGTAGGACTTGATGACGTCGTCGGGCAGGGTCTCGGGCCCGAAGTCGTTGGGGTAGGGGTGCGCGAGAGCCTTCTCCTTCTCGGTCTCGGCGGCGAAAGAGGCGGGCACGAACGCGACGGCGAACAGAGCGGCCAGCGCGAGGATCGTCTTGCGATTCATGATGTTCTCCTTGGGCTAGAAGCCCGAGTCGTCCTTCTTGGCGATGGACAGCAGCCACGTAGCCAAGGCGTCCATCTCCTTCTTCGAGATCTTATCCTTCCAGGCCGGCATGTTGATGGGAGGCATCGGGCCCTTGGGGTTGTAGAGCTTGGCCTCGGAGGCGGGCACGCCGTGCGAGATCTTCTTGACGAGCTCCTCGTGCGTGTAGGTGCCCACGAGGTCGGGCAAGGTGGGCTCCTCGCCCTTCTCCATCTCGGCGAGCATCGTCTTCTCGTCTTTGACCTGGTCGATGGGGAGCTGGCCGTTGGAGGCCGCGTTGAAGCGGCGGCGGCCCTTCTTGGCCTCCAGGCCGTGGCAGCCCTGGCAGCCGTACTTCTCGAAGACCTGCTTGCCCGAGAGAGCGACGTCCTTCGGCTTGTCGCCCGGCACGTGCCAGCGAGACGGGATGAGCTCCTCCTTCGTCAGGCCGGAGAGGTAGGCGGTGATGGCGTCGGCGCCCGCCTTGTCGATCTCCTGGGAGAAGTCGGGCATGCCCGAGGGCGGGATGGGCTCCGAGTTGTAGTGCGCGAAGGGGTCGTTGGGCGTGACCTTCGCCGGGTCGTTGACCAAGTGCGCGAGGATCCAGTTCTGCAGGTTCCAGGCGTTGTGATGATGGTCGTTGGGCAGCTTCTTGCCGTCGAAGCGGATCTTGTCGAAGTTGTAGCCGGCGATGCGCTCGAAGGGCTTGTCGGCGATGTCGCCGAGGTCCACCGAGGTCACGCCGCCCCAGCCGTTGATGGAGTGGCAGCCGTAGCAGCCGTGCTTGGTGAAGAGCTGCTTGCCCTTCGCCGCGACCTCAGCACCCTTGAGGGTCTCGAAGTCGCCATGGCACTTCACGCAGGACGCCTGGATATGGACGCCCTTGAGCATGGGCTTCTCCCAGTGCTTCACCCAGCCGTGCGCGGCCTCCTTCTCGGTCGCCAAGCCCTGGCCGGAGTGGCAGGACGTGCAGCCGAACTTCGTGAACCCGTGCTTCTTGACCAGCGCGTCGTCGACCTTCGGATGCGCCTTATAAGGGTGCTCCGTGAAGTCGTTCTTGAGCGTCGGGTTGGTGTACTCGTCCATGCCGACGTGGCAGGTGATGCAGCGGTCGAAGCGGTTCAGGTCCGCGACGATGATCTGCTTGATCTCGAGCGGGGCCTTGCGCATCTTCTTCGCTTCGGCCTTCAGGCGCTCGGCGTCCTTCGGGTCCTTGGCCGCGGCCGCCTGCTTCTCCAGGGACGCCGCCGCCATCTTGTAGTAGTTCTTCTGGTACGGCTTCCACGGGGCGTTGAAGTCCTTGAGGAAGGCCCACGCGAACGTGACCAGGAGGAGGACGTTGGACCAGATGAAGAGTTTTCGGTAGCTCATCTTTCCCTTAGAAGTTCATGCTGATCGACGGGATGGTCAGCACGTACTTGATGTTGAAGGTCAACCGCGCCAGCATCTTGAGCAGGACGGACATGGTGCTCGTGACGAGGACCATGGTGACCAGGTAGCGCGGCCAGTCCAGCGCCCGGATGTGGCGCTGGGGCAGGACGAAGCCGTAGTAGAAGGACGCGCCGGCCAGGACGAGCAGGAAGCCGAGCTCGATGGGACCCATCTTGCCCATGACGATGCCCACGACGCCGAGCGCCGTCAGCAGGCCGAGGAAGGCGCCCATGGTCTTCTTGCCGTCGAGCTCCTTCTGGATGAGCTTGGGACCGAGCAGCCAGGCGCCGGAGAACGCGCCCATCAGCGGGATGCCCAGCCACAGCGGATACAGGGCGTCCTTCGCGGGCCCGAACACCGACCACGTGGGCGGCGGCGCGGGCTTGTTGATGAGCCAGGACTCCCACGGCCAGTACCAGGCGTAGTTCGGGCCGCGGCAGGCGTAGCCGATGTAGATGAGGGCGAACCACATGACGATGCCCAGCATGAACAGCGTGTTCGCGAAGGGCCGCTCCTTCCAGGCGTAGTAGCCGACGCCCTTCGGGTTCGTGTCGATGTAGGGGATGGCCATCAGGCCGACGATGATCAGGCCGGGCATGACGACGCCGGCGATCCACGGATCGAAGTACACGAGCAGCTCCTGCAGGCCGAGGAAGTACCACGGCGCCTTGGAGGGGTTGGTCGTGACGTTCGGGTTGGCGATGGCCTCCAGCGGGGCGTTCTGCAGGATGGACCACACGAAGATGAACAAGCAGGTCGCGGCCGCGCCGATGTACTCGCGCTTGATGAGGTGCGGCCAGACGTCGACCTTCTCCTCGGTCGCCGAGTAGGGCGCCGCCGAGAAGGTGTCCTTGCGCACGCGCCAGAAGTGCAGGATGAGCAGGATCCCGACGACGAGCGGCACCGCCACGCAGTGCATCACGTAGAAGCGCAGCAAGGTGTTCTCGCCGACCATCGTGCCGCCCAGCAGGGTGAAGCGCACGTCGTTGTTGATGCGCATGCCGGCGATGGCCCCGAGCGGGCCCTCGTTGCCGAGCACGGGCGTCGCGCGGGCCATGTTCGAGCCGACGGTGATGGCCCAGATGGCCAGCTGGTCCCACGGCAGCAGGTAGCCGGTGAAGGAGAGGAACAAGGTCAGCGTCAGCAGGAGCACGCCCACGCCCCAGTTGAACTCGCGGGGCTTCTTGTAGGCGC
>CAZTZW010000332.1:0-3853 GCA_964618085.1 uncultured Elusimicrobia bacterium | reverse complement strand
ATCAACATCGGCGCGCTGAAGTCCGGCAACGACGCGGTGGTCTTCGACGACATCCGCGCGGTCCGCGAGGCCACGCGCGGCAAGGTGCTCAAGGTCATCCTCGAGACCTCGCTGCTCTCCAACGAGGAGAAGGTCCGCGCCTGCGCCGCGTCGAAGAAGGCCGGGGCCGATTTCGTGAAGACCTCGACGGGCTTCGGCGGGGGCGGCGCCACCGTCGAGGACATCAAGCTGATGCGCGAGACCGTGGGCCCGTTGATGGGCGTGAAGGCCTCGGGCGGCATCCGCGACGCCAAAGCCGCGCACGATATGATCGCCGCGGGCGCCACGCGCCTGGGCACGTCCGCCTCGGTGGCCATCGTCACCGACGCGAAGTCGGAAGGGAAGGGGTACTAGAATGGCGAAGAAGCCAGAGCCGAAATACCGCATCGTCGTGGACCTGCAGTGCGGCGCCTGCGGCGCCATCATGCACACCGCGAAGGACGTCGCGTTCCCGAAGTTCTGCGCCGGCTGCGGCGCGGGCTTGGAGAAGTTCTGCCTCAAGTGCCACAAGAGGGTCGACATGTTCTTCGAGGAGTGGTGGCCCGAGGACGACCAGTGCGTGCGCACCTACAGCACGCCGCGCCGCTGCACCGGCTGCAACGCCGTGCTGGAGACGGGCGCCGAAGAGCGCGGTCATGACCACGGTCACGACCACGACCACGATCACGACGCGGAATAAAAAGGGGGGAACATGGCTGAAGGAAGAGAAGCGCTGGGCTTGGTGGAGACGAAGGGTTTCGTGGGCATGATCGAGGCCTCGGACGCCATGGCGAAGTCCGCCAAGGTGCGCCTGCTGGGCTACGAGAAGGTCGGCAACGGCCTGGTGACCACGTTGTGCCGCGGGGAAGTCGGCGCCGTGCGCGCCGCCGTGGACGCCGCGGCCGCCGCCGCGCAGAAGGTCGGCGAGCTCGTCGCGGTGCACGTCATCCCGCGCC
This sequence comes from uncultured Elusimicrobia bacterium, assembly GCA_964618085.1. Taxonomy (GTDB): domain Bacteria; phylum Elusimicrobiota; class Elusimicrobia; order UBA1565; family UBA9628; genus GWA2-66-18. The sequence goes on along the minus strand of CAZTZW010000332.1, from coordinate 2,879 downwards.
CGCACGACGACCTCGAGAAGTACCTGGACCAGATCCAGATCAAAGTCAAAGCCTAAGCGGTAAGCGGTGCTGACGCGCGACGATCTCATCGATCTGATCATCGCTGGTTTGGCGAAAGCCAAACCGGCGATCGCCGTGCCCGCGTCCGCAGCCGCCGTCCGTGCGTCGTCGCCGTCGAAGGGCCGTCCTTCCGCCCTTCCGCCGCCCGGACCGAAAGGTAGGTCTTTCTGGTCCGAATATGAGATCAAAAAGGCGTTGACGCCGGGCGGAAAGCGGCTTACACTCCCGACAGACGCCATCGTGAGTCCTCTGGCGTCCGACTGGCTCGTGCTAAGAGGAATAGAAATCGTAAGAGCTTAGGAATCGAACCATGGCTGTCGATATCAAGAACCTGCTGTCGCTGATGGTCCAGAAGGAGATCTCGGACATCCACTTCAAGGCCGAGTCCGTGCCCGCCCTGCGCGTGCACGGATCGATGATCCTCGCGACGAACCTCCAGAAGATGAAGGCGGAGGAGATCAAGGACATCGCCTACCAGCTCATGAGCAAGGAGCAGGCGGCCGAGTTCGAGAAGGACATGGAGCTCGACCTCGCCTATTCGCTCGACGGGCTCGCTCGCTTCCGCGTCAACGTCTACCGCCAGAAGGGCTCCATCGGCCTGACCCTGCGCGTCGTCCCGGTCAAGCTGCGCAGCTTCGAGGAGCTGAACCTCCCCGTCGAGCCGATGACCAAGCTCGGCGCCGAGAGCCGCGGTCTCATCCTGTTCGCCGGCATCACGGGCGCGGGCAAGACCACGACGATGAACAGCTTCCTGCACCACATCAATCAGAACCACCAGCACCGCATCATCACCATCGAGGACCCCATCGAGTTCTTCCACACGGACATCAAGTCGACCATCGTCCAGCGCGAGGTCGGCTTCGACACCAAGTCCTTCGGCAACGCGCTCAAGCACGTCCTGCGCCAGGACCCCGACGTGGTCGTCGTCGGCGAGATGCGCGACCTCGAGACCATGCAGGCCGCCATCTCCGCCGCCGAGACGGGCCACCTCGTGCTCTCCACCATCCACACCATCGACGCGGCCCAGACCGTGGACCGCATCGTCGACCAGCACCCCGCGCACCAGCACAACCAGGTGCGCCAGCAGCTCGCCAACTGCCTCAAGGGCGTGGTGGGCCAGCGCCTGGTCATCTCCAAGGACGGGAAGTCCCGCTATCCCGCCACCGAGATCATGATCGGCAACTCCGTCGTCCGCCGCCACCTCGTTGAGGGCAAGACCGCGGAGCTGCGCAAGACCATGGAAGCCGGCGAGTACTACGGGATGCACACTTTCGACCAGGACCTCCTGCGCCTGTTCCAGGAAGGCAAGATCGACGACAAGACCGTGCTCGAGGAAGCGTCCAACCCCGAGGACATCGCTCTGAAGCTGAAGGGCCTCACGGTGGCCGGCACCTGATGGCCGACGATCCGAAAAAAGACGACAAAGAGGACATCCAGTCCATCCTGACGGACCTGGATTCCATCTTGACCGGCATGGGCGGTCCCGCTCGGGCCAAACCGGCGCCGGCCGAGCCGCCGAAGCCGGCGGAGGCGCCGAGACCCGTCGAGCCGCCGAAGCCCGTCGAAGCGGCCAAGCCGGTGGAGCCCGATCCGGTCGAAGCGCCGAAGCCCGCGGCTCCGCCGCCGCCTCCTCCTCCGCCGCCGGCCGCCGCGCCGAGCATGAAGATCGAGCTGCCGCCGCAGGTGGCGCCCAAGCCCGCTCCCGCCGCGCCGCCCGCTCCCAAGCCGCCGGCCGCCGGGCCCAAGGCGTCCGACGCCAAGCCGCCGATGGAGATATCGCTCACGCCCACGCCGGCCCCCGCGCCCGCCCCGGTGAAGCCGCCGGAGCCGCCCAAGGCCGTCGAGCCGCCGAAGCCCGTGGAGCCTCGACCGGTCGAAGCGCCGAAGCCCGTCGAAGCGGTCAAGCCGGTGGAGGCGCCCAAGCCGGTGGAGGCGCCCAAGCCGGTGGAGCCGCCGAAGCCTGTCGAAGCCGTCAAGCCGGTGGAGCCCAAGCCGGTCGAAGCGCCGAAGCCCGCCGCCCCGTCAGCGCCCGCCGCGGCGGCGCCGGCCGCTGCCGGAGGCTTGGAAGAGCCGCCCGAGAAGACGCCGAAGGAGCAGATCCGGCGCGTGGCCATGCTCTACACCGCCGCCTCCGCGGAGCCGAAGCAGCAGTTCGCCGTATTCCTCTCGCAGCAGTCGCGCACCATCTCGAAGAAGCCTCTGTACCTGCGCTGGGTGCTCACGCAGGAGCTGACCGCCGCCTCGATGCCCGGCGCGCTCTCGGAGAAGCTGCGGGCCGCCAAGGCGGTCGCGGTGTTCGCCTTCATCGAAGGCTGGCCGCAGGCGAAGGTGGACGAGCTCGCCGACCTCCTCGCGGGCGCCGGCGTGCACCTGCGGGTCGTCGCCGTCGCCGACGTCCAGAAGAAATCCACGGCCGTGGATATCATCGTGGACATGATGCTCCTGGCGGGCGAGGCCTGACGTGAAGCGTTGGGAGATACGTCCCTCGCCCAGCGTCGACGACGCCGCGCGCCACGTCCTCCTGCTCGACGGAGGGCCCGCCGACGTCGCGGCCCTGCTAAAGCGCTTCGGCGCGTTGTGCGGCCGTCCCGGTCCTTCCGAGGTCGAGGGCTTCAACCTCGCTTTGGCGCTTCACAAGCTCACTCCGGAGAAGCGCTCCAAGCTGGAGGCCTGGCTCGGCGAGATGGCGCCCGTCGCGGCGTCCGTCGCCGCTCCCGCGGCGCCCGCCGTGACGCCGCCTCCCACCCCGCTCCCGCCCGCTCCCGTCTTGGCGCCCCCGCCGGCGACGCCGCCGCTGCCCGAACTCGCCCCGCTCGGCC
>CAZTZW010000331.1:0-3854 GCA_964618085.1 uncultured Elusimicrobia bacterium | reverse complement strand
CGTCCCGCTGCCGGCGCTCGAGCGCTTCGAGCTCCCGGGCGGCTTGAAGGTCACGCTCGCGGTGGACCGCCGCCTGCCGCTGGTGGAGGCGCGCCTGGCCCTGCGGGCGGGCCGCAGCGACGAGGCCGCGGGCGAGGAGACTTTGTCCCAGGCCGCCGAGGAGCTGCTGTTCAAGGGCTGCCGCGGCCAGGACGCCGGCGCGGTCGCGCGCTCCTTCTCGCGCCTGGGCTGGTCGGCCGGCGCCTCCAGCGAGAGCGAGTGGATGAAGGTGTCGGCCGCGGGCCTGGCCCGGACGTTCGAGCCTTTCTGCGCCCAGCTCGGGCGCGTGCTCGAGACGGCGACCTATCCCGACGACGAGTCCGCGTTGTGGCGGGAGAACGCGGTGGAGGAGCTGGCCGCGCGCCGCGCCCAGCCGTCCTTCCTCTCCGAGGAGCGCCTGCGCGCGGAGCTGTTCCCCGGACATCCCTACGGCCGCGGCGCCGCCGACGAGCGCCGCATCCGCGCCGTGGAGAGCGAGCGCCTGCACCGCTTCCACGCGCGACGCCTGCGCCCGGGCGGCGGCCACCTCACCTTGGTCGGCGACCTCGACCCCGGCGCCGCGCTCAAGGCGCTGGAGGCCGCCTTCTCCGGCTGGTCGCGCGGCCCGGTCTACGTCCCGGACGACGCGCCGGCGCTCCCGGACCACGGCTACACGCGCGTCGTCCTGGTCGACCGGCCCGGCTCGGCGCAGGCGAGCCTGGTCGTCGCCCAGCCCGTGCCCATCACTCCGCGCGACCCGAGCTATCTCTCCTTGGTCGTCGCCAACCACGTCCTCGGCGGCACCGCCAACGCGCGCCTCTTCGAGAACCTCCGCACCCGCAGGGGCTACACCTACGGCGCCTACTCCTCGTTCGACGTGTACCGCCGCGGCTGCGTGTGGTCGGCCTCCGCCGAGACGCGGCCCGAGGTGGCCAAGGCGGCCCACGACGAGCTCCTCGCCGAAGCCGCGCGCCTGCGCGACGGCGTCATCGACGCGTCCGCCATGAGCATGGCCCAGCGCCACCTCGCGGGCCTCTTCCTGATGCGCATCGCCTCGCCCGACCGCCTCGCCGCCTACATCGCCGCCGTCGTCGAGAGCGGGCGCGACCCGGCGGCGGTGATGGGGGACTACCAGGCGCGCCTGGACGCGGTGACGCCGGAATCCGCGCGCGAGGCGGCGCGCCGCTGGCTGGACCCGACTCGCTTCGTGACCGTCGTCGTCGGCGACGGCGCCGTCCTAAAGCCCGTCTTCAAACTACCCTAACAGAAGGGACTGAGAAAGGGGACAGGTACCTAGCTCAGTTTTGTATAGAAAACTGAGCTAGGTACCTGTCCCCTTTCTCAGTCCCTTCTGTCTAAGGGGCCTTGCACCAGAGGCCGTCGTCCATGATCCAGGCCTCGTCCACCTCGCGGCCCGGGTCGTTGCCGCGGGACTTCCACTTGGCGACGATGCGCGCCGCGCCGTTCTCCATGCGCGTGGAGATGATGTCGGCCTTGACCTCGAGGCGGCCGGCGGCGGCCTCCTTCTCGAGGGAGCTGACGTAGAAGCCGCGGCGGTTGCGGTAGGGTGCCTTCTCGCGCGTCTCTTTACAGAGACACGTGTCGAAGTGGTCGGCATAGGCGCCCTGGGAGAGCAGTTGGACGCAGAACTCGAACTCCTCGACGGCCTGCTGGAGCGCGAGCGCGTCGGCGGGATTGGCGGCGGCGGCCGCCGCCTTGGCGGCGCCGCCTCCCGTGGCCGCGGCCTCGGAGGGCGCGGCGAGCGCGGCGTCCAGGGCGTTGGTGTCGGAGTCCTCGGCGGCTTTGACGGTGCGCTTGGCGGACTTGGGCTTGGCGGCCTTCAAGCCCGGGCGGCGCGGGATGCCGGGCAGGAAATCCGCCGGAGAGGAATCGGGGTCGCTGAGAGGCTGGCCGCCCTCGTCCGGCGCGCCGGGAGGGGGCCCCGGCTCGGCGTCGGGGGCGCGCGACTCGATGAGGATGGCGTCGGAGATGTCGGTCTTCTCGGGCGGCGGCGCGGGGCGAGGCGCGCGCTTACGCTTGGGGCGCGGCGCGGCGGTCTGGTCCATGATGGGGTCCTTCCGCCGGGGCGGCTTGGCCTTGGGCGTCGGCGTGGGGCGGGCGACGTCCGCTGCGGGCGCGGGGCTGATGGGCATCGAGGCGGGCTCACCGGCGCTCATCGGCGCCGAGGCCGGGGCGGAGAGGTCCAGGTCCGCGCCGGTGGCGGGAGCCGCGACGGGAGCGGGCTTGAGCGTCATCCAGGCCGCGGCGCCGCTCAAGGCGGCCGCGCCCAGGAAGGCCGCGACGGCCGCGGGACGCTTCCACACGGGGACGGGGGCCGGCGCCTCGGGCTCGAACGTCGGCTCCGGCGTCGTCTCCGGGGCCAGCGACGTCTCCGGCTCCAGGGGATGCGGCATCTGGCTGGAGAGGGAGGCGAAGGTGTGCTCCACGGGGGCCTGCGCGTCACCCGTGGGCGAGAGGGGCCGCGACATGGGCCCGCTGCGCTCCGGGCGGCGCTCCATCGGGCGCAGCGGCTCGAAGCGGGGGGGCTCGAAGGCGGGCGGCTCGTCGCGGGGCGGCAGGTCGTAGGTGGGCGGCTCCTCGGCCGGGGGCGCGGCGAAGGACGAGGGCGGCTCGACGTGCGCCGGGAGGTCGTAGGTCGGCGGCTCGACCGGCGCGGGACGGGGCGTCTCGAAGGCGGCCGGACGCGGCGGCTCGTAAGCGGCCGGGCGCGGCGGTTCGAACGCGGGAACGGGCGGCAGGACCGGCTCGCGCGGCTGCGGCGGGAGGGTCCCGTCCATGCGGCGGCCGCAGTCGCCGCAGAAGTGGGCGCGCGCCAGGTTCTCGCCCCCGCAGTGCGGGCACTTCGCCATCGCGAGCGCCGGCGCGGGAGCCGGCGTCGGCGCGAGCACGGGCATCGGCATGGGGATGGGAGCGGGCGGGGGGGCGGCAGGCTCGGGAGGGCGCCGCGGCACGAGCAAGGCCGCCTTGAAGGCCGGGTAGGAGAGAGCGGGCTTCCAGTCGTTGCTGTCCTGCGAGCCGACGGGACAGACGAGCATGTCCCCGTCGAACCAGGGGCGGGCGATCAGCTCATCGACCGTCGCGGGCCCGTGCGTGGTCGATCCGTCATTGGCGAAATAACGCAACGAAAACAAATATAAGCGAACCGTGTTACGGGGTCATTTCGGCCCGTCGGGGACTTTCTCCCAGCCCGTCATGATCCAGCGTCCGTTCTTGCGCGCGAACTCGTCCCGCTCGACGCCGCCGAAAGAGCCCTTCCCGTCCTTGGTCTCGACGCGGTAAGTCAGCACTGCGACGGCCGACACGAAGCCGAGACGTTCGATGTCCAGCTTCTCGACCTTGAAATGCGCCTGGCCGTGCTCGGCGAAGAAGCCCGCCGCCCAGGAGCGGATCTTCTCGCGCGTCATGGGCTTGGTGATGGCCGGGTCGAACAGGGCCGTCAGCGCTTCGGGGCTGCCGGCGGCGAACGCCGCGGCCGCGTCCACGTAGTAGCCTTCCAGCTCGCGGCGCAGCCGCAGTTCGTCGTCGCCCACTTTTCTTCCGAAGTCGAGCCGCACGCAGGCCGCGCCGGCGGCGATGAGTCCCAGCAGGAGCGCGCGCCTCACGTCTGAAGTATGTCCCCGGCCCAGGGCGGTGTCAAGGAGGCCGGGCGCCCTAGGCCATCTGCCGTCTCCGTATTGGGTCCATCGACCCCCTCCCGGCGGAGGCGGCGCGGCTACACTGTACCTATGAGGAAGAACCCCCTTCTTGCCCCGCTCCTGGCCGTCCTGTTGGCCGCCTCGCCCGCCGCGGCCGCACGCGTCGCCGCCCCGCGCACC
>CAZTZW010000330.1:0-3859 GCA_964618085.1 uncultured Elusimicrobia bacterium | reverse complement strand
CGGCATGCGCAGGGCGTCGTCGGCCCCCCCTCGATGAGCGCGGCCTCGGTGCCCGGGGACGCTTCGGCGCCGACCAGCATCAGCACCGGCAGGGCGGTCCGGCCGTACAGGCGGCGCAGCCGGGCCGGCAGGTCGGCGGGCTCGAGCAGGTCCGGCCGGGCCAGGACCGCGTCGGCCGGGACGGATTTCGCTAACTTTCGTAAGGTGGGCCACTCGCTGGCGCTCAGCAGCCGGATGCCTTGGGCCTCGAGGCTGGCCAGGAGGGTCTGGGGCAGGGGGGCCCCCTGGGACCACGCGTGGACGACGAAACGAGCCGCTAAATCGTCGGTCATCACCCTACTATAGCAATTCCACGTTTTATTCACTTTTCGTCCCCCTGTAATATGGATTTCGCACTATAGGAGTACTATACGCGCGATGTACATAAACGCGCGCGCGCTCCCCTCGTTGTTCCTCGCGCTCGCGTTTTTTTCTTTCCCCCTCCTGAGCGCTCCCTCCGCGTCGGCCGCCGAGTCGACGAGCGCGAGCTTCCGCAACACGCGCTCCGACGTCAACGCCGGCGGCAAGCGCAAGACCTCGGCGAGCTTCCGCGTCGACGGCGCCGTGGGCTCGGGCGCTCAGACCACCGCGACGTCGGCGAGCTTCATCGAGCGCAACGGCTTGATGACGGCGTATCACTACCCGTCGCGCGTCACCGACCTGTGGGGCTCGAGCACGGCGGCGACGACGCAGATCTACCTGCAGTGGACCACGCCCGGCAACGACGGCGGCGAGACGAGCACCCCGGGCTCCTACGTCGTGCGCTACTCCTCCGTCGCCTCCGAGTCGCCCGCGCTCTCCGACGCGAAGTTCAACGCGGCGACGGCGGTCTCCCCCGCGCCGCCCGTCGCGGCGCCGCAGGGCTCGCTGCGCAGCATGACGGTGACCGGCCTGACCGCGGGCGTCACGTACTACTTCGCGATCAAGACCGCCGAGCGCGACGGCACGCGCTCCGCTCTCTCCGCGGGCGCGACCGCGCAGACGCTGCCGCCCTACGGCTGCTCGATCGTGCGCTACGTCCACCAGACCGACGGTCCGCACACCTCGATCCAGGCCGGCGTGGACGCCCTGCCGAGCACGCTGCCGGGCTTCTCCTGCGTCATCATCAAGGACGCCGCGACCTACAACGAGCAGGTCACGGTGCAGAACTTCACCAACAACGGCTCGTCCATCTCCATCTTCACCGACCCCTCGGTGGGCGCTCGCGCGGTCGTCGATCCGCCCGCTTCCTCGACCGCTGGCTTCCGCATCGCGAACGCCTCGGTCAACGTCATGGCCATCGACGTCCGCGCCGACCAGGCTGTTCCCTACGGCGTGTGGGCCTCCTCGGCCTACGTCCAGCTCTCCAGCGTCACTGTGAGCACGAGCGGCACCTTGGGGATATACACGGCGGGCGTGCGCGTCAGTTCCTGGAGCACGGTCAGCTACAGCACGGTCGCCGTTTGGGACGCGCACGGCTTCTGGCTCGACGGGTCGACCGCGACGAGCGTCAGCTACAGCACGGCCGTCGTATTCGGATACCCCCGCTATCCCATCTACCTGCAGAGCGCGCGCAATAACACCTTCACGGCCGTCTACGCGAGCAACACGCACACTAACTCGTCGGCCGTCGGCTTCTACGCGAACGACTCGGATTCCAACACGCTGACCAACAGCTTCATCTTCAGCCGCGGCTACGCCATCAGCCTCGACGCCGGCTCCGACAACAACACCGTCCGGCTGACCATCTCGAGCGGCGTCAACTCCGCCGGCATGCTCATCCTCGCCTCGGATTCCAACACTGTGACGCAGTCGTTCCTGCGCAGCAACAGCGAGGGACTCTACGTCGCTCCGGGCTCGGACTACAACAACATCAGCCTTAGCACCATGACCGGTGGCTTCACGGCGGGCATGCACGCGTTCCAGGCGGACTTCAACACGTTCACCGACAACCTGTTCATGGGCGGGAGCGGCGCATACCTCGACTCGAACTCCGATGGCAACGTCATCAGCCGGAGCACGATGATCGGCAACGCGCGCGGCTTCATCGGCAACAACAACAGCTCCAACACCGTGACGCTGAGCTACATGCAGGGCACGAGCATGCATGGCGCGCGGGTCTCGGGCGCCACCGGCTTCGTGATGAGCTTCAGCACGATGGTCACCGCGGCGGCGGACACGGCGTCCCTCTACCTGACGGGCAGCGCGACGACGACCATCGTGGGTTCCTACGTCCAGGGCTCCACCGCCGCGCACGTCTTCGGTTCATCGTGGACCGTCATCGGCAACAGCGTGTTCGTCGCCACCGGCAGCACGGGCAGCGGCCTGACGGTGTGGGGCGGCGGCCCGTTGAGCCTGACCACCAGTTCGCTGCTCGCGCCGTCCCAGGGTCGGGGCCTCGACCTGCGCGCCGCCAATAACGGGGTGCTGCGCGTCTCGAGCGTCACCATCGCCGGCGCGGCGCGCGGCATCGAGATATCGACCCAGGCCGCCGGCTTCTCGCTGTCCATCGACTCGGTCACCTTCCGCGGCCTGGCGTCGGGCGCGACCGCCATCCACTTCCTGGGCGGCACCTTCGTCTCGACCATCACCCTCGCGAACTTCGAGGACGCGACGGTCGGCGCCAACGTCTCGGGCGCCTCCCTGGACCTGGCCTCGCGCGTGACGATGCGCTCCTTCCGCGGCCCGCGCGCCGGGGCCGAGTACGAGAACGACCCGAACGGGCTGGTCGACTGGGGCGCGCCGCCGACCGGCGTCGCGCTGTGGTTCGTCGGCATGTCCAGCGCGGGTCTGACCTACATCCCGAACACCGCCGACGGCTTCATCGTCCAGGCCTCCACGCGCGCCGACTTCCAAGCGGGCGTGACGGTCAGCTCGAGCGTGTTCGGGACGCAGGACCGGCTGGCGGCGACCGGTCTGATGCCCAACACGACCTACTTCCTGCGCGCGGGCGCCCTGTACGGCGACACGACCGTCTACGCGCAGACCGTCATCACGACCGCGACGCTGTCGCAGCTCGTCAGCGGCACCACGGTCTACCAGATCAACGTGACCAGCATGGTCGTCAACTGGCTGCCCTTCGCGCAGGCGCCTCCGGCGCCCTCGTCGATGAGCGCCCGGGGCTACGTGCTCCAGGCCTCGACCATGGCGTCGTTCTCCCCCCTCTTCCAGACCTCGGCCACCGCCAACGTCCTCCTCAGCACCCTCACCATCGACTCGCTGCGCGGCGGCGTCACCTATTACTTCCGCGTCGGCTCGCTCAACCATAACAACGTCCCGCACTTCGCCGGCGCGGTCTCGACGCTGATGCCGGTGCAGCTGGGCGTGTACATGAGCACGCACAACATCTCGGTGCCCGGCCTGGTCAGCATGGGCAGCACGGTGCTCATCACCACGAGCGTGGTGGTCACCAACACCGGCAACGTCAAGGAGACCTACTGGGTCCGCGCGACCACCGTGTCCGTGGGCAGCCCGTGGCGCATCGGCGCGACGCCGGGCGCCAACCAGTACGCCCTGTCGATGCTCATCAGCCCCACGCCGCCGGTCGCCGGCGACTTCGGCGTGGGCGAAGACGAGCTCGACGACCCTGAGAAAGCCTGCACCGCGTCCGTCTTCGCCTTCGGCGGCGACTGCGTGCAGCTGCCTATCGGCGCGACGAGACTGCTTTGGTTCAAGCTGCAGACGCCGTTGGTGACGTCGACGGTCACGACGCAGGACATCCGTATCTTCGTCCGGGCGGTGCGGGATCCGGATCCCGACCCGAACCCGTAAACGATGACGGGAATAAAAGGAGAAATGAACATGATGACGCAAGGGAGGACGAAGGGCTGGACGGTCCTGG
>CAZTZW010000329.1:0-3872 GCA_964618085.1 uncultured Elusimicrobia bacterium | reverse complement strand
GAGGAGGAGGACGGAGGTGCCGTCGGGGCGGCGGGCGGCGCGCAGGACGGGGAGCTTGGCGAGGACCTCGTCGTAGAGGACGGTCCCCCCCGCTCCGACGATGAGGACGCGCGAGAGGCCGACGTCCTTGGTGGTGTCGGCGCTGACGGCCAGGGCCGGGCCGGACTTGAACGTGAGGCCGACGGCCTGGATGGCGGTGAAGTCGCCCAACGGCAGCGAGAACAGCTCCCGGCCGTCGAGGCCGATGCCGCGCAGGGGCTTCTTCTTGCCGCCGTGGAGGAAGGCTCGGCCCCAGGGCGTGTCGGCGGCGGAGAAAGGCATGTCCTTGGGGCTCAGCGCGTGCTCACCGAGGAGCTTGCCGTCGGCGTCGAGCGCGAAGGCGCGCTTGCCGTACTCGTAGGCGGCCACCCAGCCCGGGAGGGCGGCGAGGAGGTGCGGCGAGCGCGCGGGGTAGGCCCAGGTCTCGCGGCCGCCCAGGTCGAGGCGGGCGAGCTTCTCGTTGGAGGCGGCGTAGAACTCCCAGGTCCCGTCGCGCTGGAGGTCGGCGGGCGCCATGGCGGTGGGCTTGAGGTTCGCGTCGGGCTGGTAGGTCCAGAGCGTCGTGCCGTCGAGGCGCTGCAGGCGGGTCTCGGAGAAGCCGCCGCCGGTCTGCGCGACGGCCAGGCCGGCCTCGAAGGGCACCAGCTGGCTCATCCAGCTCCACAGCCGGCCGGGCTCGCCGGGGAAGGGCACGAAGCGCGCGGGCGAGAGCGCGTCCAGGTCGTAGAGCTGCGCGCCCCGGTGGTCGATGACGGCCAGCTCGTCGCCCGGCGCGCCGTCGACGTCGAGGGCCTGGTGCCAGGCCGAGGCCTCGGAGACGCGCTTGTCCTCGAAGGCGCCGGCGACGACGACGCGCGGCGCGCCGATGCGCTCGCGCGCGGCCTTCGACTTGACCGCGTTCATGGGGAGCTTCTCGGGCGCGGCGATGGCGAAGAACTCGAAGACCAAGGCGCCGGCCGCGGCCAGGAGGATGGCGCCGCGCAGGAAGGCGCCGCTCTTCTCCCAGGCCTCGCCGAGGACGAAGCCGAGGCCCGCGCCCGCGGGCATGAGGAGGAAGAGGACGTAGGCGGGCGAGACGGCGAGAGCGACGGCCGCCGTCGAGTTCTCCGGCCATAGGAAGACCGCGGCGCGGACGGCGGCCTCGCCGGCGAGCGCGGCCAGGCCCGCGCCGAGCACGGGCCCCGGCCGCTCGGCCTTGCCCGACAGCCCCCACAGGACGGCGTACGGGATGGCCGACCAGAGGATGAACGGGACGGAGAGCGCGGAGAAGCCCGCGGCCCACGCCGTCGTGACGGCCGCCAAGCCCCCTCCCGCGCACGCGAGTCCCCGCCCGAGCTTGGCCGTCATGGAGGGCGATTGTACCATGGCCTGTTGAAAGGACCTTTGCGCTCGAAGACGAGGAGGCGGTCGCCCGGAGTGAAATCGGGCTCCTCGGTCGCGAGCCTCTTCGGGATGAAGGCGGAATCCGGGCCCACCTCGATGCGGCCTTTGTAGCTGTAGTGCGGCAGGAGGAGCCTCTCGCGCAGGTCGTACGCGAAACCGGCGCTGGCCTGGTTGGAGATGAGCGTCGAGAGAGGCTGGCACGACCAGACGAAGTAACGGGGCGCGTGGGTCGTCTTCAGGCGCTGGAGCTCCCGCTCGAGTTCTTGGCGGCTCTCGGGGAACAAGGTCAGCGCGTAGCTCAAGGTGTAGCGCGTCGCGGGCTTCAGGCCCGAGTAGACGTACAGCGCGCCTTCCGAGCCGAACACGTACAGCCGGTCGTCGGGGCCGGCGCGCTCGGCGATCTCCTCGCCCAGCAGCTTCGTCTCGAAAAGAGGGTTCGGGTGGAGCAGGCGCGAGGCCAGCTCGCGCGGCGAGGAGAGGAAGTACAGGCGCGGCGCGAGCAAGGCCGGCCAGGCGGCGAGCACGGCGACGGCCCCCGCGCGTCGTCCCGCGGGCAGCTTGGCGACGCCGAAGGCCGCGCCCAGGCAAAGGGCCGGCGCGGCCTGGAGGAAGTAGTGCGGGAACAGGAACAGGCCGGTCAGCGCGCCGGCGACGGAGGCGCCCAGCCATAGGACGGCGGCGGTCTCGACGGGACGAGAGCGGCCGGCCTTCAGGCCGCGCAGGCCCCAGGCGAGCAGGACGAGGGCCGGCGCCCAGTACAAGAGGAGCGAGGGCAGCAAGGTCGTCAGGAACCACCGCACCTGCCCGGCCAACGCGTCCGTCATCAGGAGGACGGCGGCGTAGCGGGCGTTGCCGGCGAAGACGGACTCGACGAACAGGTCGAAGACGACGCGGCTGTGATAGCGCGCCAGCCCGACGGCGTAGAAGTACGCGGCGAAGGCCAGCGGCGCGGCGGCGGCGGCGAGCGCGGCGCGCAGGGCGGCGGAGCGGCCGTGGAGGAGAGCGGCCAGGCCGACGACGGCGAGCCCCGAGAAGGCGGCGGTCTGCTTCGTCATGAAGGCCAGTCCCACGAACAGCCCCGCGAGGGCGGCGCGGCCGCGCAGCAAGGACAGGAAGGCGAGGGCCGCGAACAGGTTCAGGAAGCCCTCGGTGTTGGCCGGGAAGCCGTAGTCGCCCAACGGCAAGGTCGACAGCGAGGCGTAGGCCGCGGGAGCGGCCAGCCGCGCGGCCAGCGGGGCCGAGGCGGGCGCGCAGGCGAAGAGCACGAGCATGGTCCCCAGCGAGAACGCGGTCGCGGTCAGCCGCGGCGACCACGGCAGGCGGTACAAGAGAAGGGTCATCGGCGGCTTCTGGGTGAAGGCGTCGAAGTAGGGCAGGCCCCCCTCGTTCCAGGCCCGCGCGGCGACGGCGTATTCCCCCTCGTCGGTGATGAGCGGGATCCCCCGGCCGTGCAGGCGCAGGGCGAGATGCCAGGCGCCGAGGACGGCGAGGAGGAGGAGGGCCTTCCTCATGAGCCCTTATGAAGGAAGGCTTCTGCGTCGGCCTTCCCCAGCGCCAGCATCGGGGCCAGCGACTTGGCGGAGAAGTCGAGCATCACGGTCTCCAAACGACGGCTCGGCCCTATACGGCGCACGACGGGCGGGCCCGGGCGCGCCTGGAGCGAGGCCACGCCCTGGTCGATGAGCCAGCGCGCGGACTCGCGCCCGCCTTGGTCGAGGGCGTAGTAGGGGTTCCAGTATCTGCGGCCGAGCTCGTCGGCGCGGACCATCTCGAGCACCCAGACCTCGGCGCAGTCGGAGAGGAAGTCGAAATGCATGGGCGCGGGCATGGGCACGCCGCCGTCCACGTACACGCCTCCGGAGATGTGCACGGGCGGGAAGGCGCCGGGGATGGCGGAGGTGGCGCGCAGCCAGGCTTCGAGCGGCGCGTCCCAGCGCCCGCCGGGCTCGAAGCGCGCGTACTCCGCGCAGCCGAGGACGGGGCGGGCGGCGACGACGCACAGCGGCGTCTTGAGCTGGTCGCGGTGCTCGTCGGCCGCGGCGGCCAGCGCGAGCAGCTCCCGCACGGGCGCGTCGGAGAGCAGGGAGAAGTGCGGGCGCCAGCGGGGCCGGACCTTGATGACGCCTCCGTCGAGGGCGCGCCAGCGCTCCAGCGCGGGCGCGAGGCGGTCGAAGGCCAGGGCGGCGGCGTGGAAGGCGCCGATGCTGAAGCCCATGACCTTGTCGAAGCGCACTCCCACGGCGTGGAAGGTCTCGAGGGCCGCGGCCTGCCAGGCGCCGAGCGCGCCGCCGCCGGAGAGGAACAGCCCGAGCGGGCGGCTAGGCGCCACGCGCGGCCAGGAGCCGCTCGTAGAGCGCCTCCTGGCTCCTCACCATGTGGTCGATGTCGAAATCCAGACCGATGGCCGCGCCGGCGGCGCGGCCGAGGATCAGTCGCCGTTCAGCGTCCTG
>CAZTZW010000328.1:0-3888 GCA_964618085.1 uncultured Elusimicrobia bacterium | reverse complement strand
GGCGGCCAGGCACAGGCCGCCCAGGGCGAGCACGACGGCGGCGGCGCGGACGCGGCGGACGCGGGTCTGGGGACGGGTGACGACGCGGTAGCGGCGGCGCGCGCTACTCACCGACGACCTTCATCTCGAGCTCGAGACTCACGCCGAAGCCGGCGCGTACTCGCTCGCGGATGAGGTCGACGAGAGCGAGGACATCGGAGGCCTTGGCCCCGGCGAAGTTCTCGATGAAGTTGGCGTGGAGGGGCGAGACGCGCGCCCCCCCGACCGCGTGGCCCTTGAGGCCGAGTTCTTCCACCATCTGCGCGACGAAGCGACCCGGCGGGTTCTTGAAGGTGGATCCCACGTTATAGGTATGGATGGGCTGGGTCTCTTGGCGCTTCTGCTGATAGCGGCGAACGACGGCCATTATATCAGCTTTGACACCCGGCTTCAACGCGAGTCTCGCGTCGAGCGCGATGAAGTCCGTCAGGCCGCTGTGCCGGTACGTGAACGCGAGCTCCGCGGGCGCCAGCGCGCGCTCCTCCCCGGTCTTCATATCCGCCGCGGAGACGCTCTTCACGAGGCTCCCGATCTCGCCGTCGCGCGTGCCCGCGTTCATGGCGAGCGCGCCGCCGACCGTGCCCGGCACGCCCACGATAGGCTCCAGCCCCGAGAGCCCTTTCTCCGCGCAGGCGAGCACCAACGCCGGCACGCGCGCCGCCGCGCCCGCGACCACCTCGCCGCCGCCGGGGAACGAGACCTTCTCGAACTCGCCGGCCAGCTGCACGACCAAGCCGCGCACGCCCTTGTCGCGCACCAGCAGGTTGGAGCCGAAGCCGAGGACGAACACCGGGACGCCCGCCGCGCGCGCGACGGCCAGCGCCGCCTTCAGCTCCGCGCGGTCCTTCGCGGCCACGAACGCGTCGGCCGGCCCGCCGATCTTGAAGGTGGTGCGCGGCGCGAGCCGCTCATCGAGCAGCGCGCCGGGCACGGCTTCCTTCAGTTCGTCGCGCCAGTCGCCGGTCACGTCCTGATTCTGCCAATTTGGCGGACCTGGAGCCAGCCCGGCGATGGAACTTTCACAGTGGTCGGGTCGTATACATAGTGTGGCCGGCCACACTATGTATACACCCCCCGCGCTGCGCGCCCTCACCGATGAGGCGCTGCTATCCCGTTTGGAAGAACTGGTCCGCCAGGAGCGGGAAGGCGTCGCGGATATCGTCGAACACATTACGGAAGTCGACCGCCGCGAGGTGACGCTCGACCGGGGCTTCCCCTCGCTTTTCGACTATTGCGTCAAAAAGCTCGGCTATTCGGAGAGCGCCGCGTTCTTGAGGATACGCGCCGCCCGCGCGGCCGGCGAGTTCCCGGAAATCGTCCAACGCCTTCGTTCAGGGCGCCTGCATCTCGAAGGCATCGCCCGCCTTTATCCGCACATGACCAGTGACAATGGCCTCGAGCTCCTCGACCGCGTGGATGGCGCCACGAAGCGGGAAGTCGTCGCCTTCGTCGCCACGCTCCAGTCTTCGCCCCCGCCGGATAGAGACGTCATCATTCCAGTCCCAGCGACGCTCGAGCGACGCGATGCCGCCGCATCTGCACCGAAGGAGTCATCACCTCAAGTCATACCGCCTCCGAGCCATCGCTTCCATTTCACCGGGGATGAGGAGCTGCTGTCGATGATCGAGCGCCTCCGAGGCTTGCTTCGGCATAAACATCCCGACGGGCGTCTCGAAGATATCTTCAAAGAAGCCGCGCGTGCGCTTCTCGGCGCCATCGAACGGACGCGCATGCCGACGCAGCGGCGCGCCGCGACCTCGCAGGCCGGGGCCGTACCGCGCTCGTTCCGCGCCGGCGGCCGACTCGTCCCTCGCGCCATCAAGCGCGAGGTCTGGGCCCGAGACGGCGGGCGTTGCGCTTTCACCGCGCCGGACGGACGACGCTGCGAGAGCAGCGACGCGCTCGAATACGACCACATCGTGCCCTGGGCGGACGGCGGCCGCTCCGATACGGCCGACAACATCCGCCTCTTGTGCCGGGCGCACAACCAACGCCTGGGCCGCAGACGATTCGGGCCCCGCCGCCGCTTATGCTAGGATTCGCCCCCATGGATGGCGACTGGATCGACCGCTTCGAGCGCCCGCTGGGCTGGCTGTCCGTGCCGGGCCTTCCTCTGTACCTGACCGGCATGACCGCGGCGGTGGCCGTGCTGAGCGCCCTCAAGCCGGAGTTCACCGCGGCGCTCGTGCTCGAGCCCTCTTTGGTCTTCCGCGGGCAGGTCTGGCGCGCGCTGACCTTCCTCGTCGTGCCGCCGCCGGCCGGGCCGCTGTGGCTGTTCCTGTGGCTGGCGCTCGTGTACTCGTGCCTGGCCGCGCTCGAGGCCGCGTGGGGCGACTTCAAGGTGACGGCTTACGTGCTCGTCGGCGCGCTGTGCACGGTCGCGGGCTCGCTGGCGACGGGCTCGCGCTTCGACCCCTCCGTCATCCACCTCTCCTCCTTCCTCGCCTTCGCGCGGCTGCTGCCCGACCGCGAGGTGCTCATCATGTTCGTCCTGCCGGTGAAGGTGCGCTGGCTGGCGGCGCTCGCCGGGCTCCTCGCGGGCGTGGAGTTCGCGACGGGAGACCTCGACAGCAAGGTCTACATCCTCTCGGGACTGGCGTCCTACCTCCTCTTCTTCGGCCGCGGCCACCTGGACGACGTGAAGCAGGCGTGGCGGCGGCGCGGACGATGAGCGTCCTGCTGGCCGCGCTGCTCGCCGCCGCCCCGGCCTCGGCCGGCAGCGTCAAGCTGTTCGCCTTCGACGCCGAGGGCGAGGCGCTCGACGGCCCGGCGCTGGCGAAGCGGCTCGCGCGCGCCGACGAGAAGGACCCCGCCGGGTCCGCCCTCCCCTTCTGGGCCTTCCCGCTCGACGAGAAGCTGCCGCCGCAGCGCGTGACTTTGACCCAGAACGGCAAGCTCCTGACGGCCTCCTGGGAGAAGGGCGAGCGCGTGCGCTTCGAGCTGGTGTGGCCCGTCGCGGAGGACGGCTACAACGCGGTCGGCGCCGACAAGGGCGGCGAGGGCTTCGGCGACGGCGAGGCCGTGTTCCTCAACGAGGAGGTCGCGGCCACGCAGTACCGCCTCCTGCGCGAGGCGTGGAAGCGGCGCACCACCGACTACTCCCCCCTTTATAAGCCGGGCGCCAAGTCCAAGGACCTCTCCGAGAAGGCCAAGGCCGCCATGGCCGACGCCGCGCGCCAGAAAGAAGCGCCCGGCCGCGCGAAGGGCTACGAGAAGGCGCTGACCCAGATCGCGCTGTCGTGGGAGAAGATGCTCTTCGAGCACGGCCTCCAGCTCGCCCTCGACGAGCGGCGCGCCAAGGACCTGCGCTTCGGCCTCACCTTCGACGCGTCCTTGCTCAAGCGCGTCGACGACGTGGAGTGGGTGGCCGAGGCCGCGCGCCGTTCCGGCTCCAACTGGGTGCGCGTGGTGTTCCGCCCCAACGGCGCGGACTTCCTCTACGCGCGCCTGCCGTCCTTCAACGAATACGACGCCATCGTCGACGAGCTCAAGAAGAACAAGCTCTCCGTCATGGGCAGCGTGCTCGACACCGCGCAGTGGCCCAAGACGCTCACGCCGGAGCTCTACGCCGAGCGGGTGAAGAACCTCGTCCTCCATTATAAAGGCAAGATCGACTCCTGGGAGATCGGCTCCGAGCTCAACGGAGACTGGCTGGGCGGCGCGTCCGCCCCGCTGAGCTCCGACGAGGTGTTCAAGATCTACGCCGCCGGCGCCGCCAAGGCCAAGGAGCTGCTGCCCGACGTCGAGGTGGTCGCGACCCTCTACGCGTGGGAGCAGACCGCGCCCGACCGCGCGCACTCCCTCTCCGGCTGGCTCAAGACCTACACGGCGCGCGGCTTCGGCAACTTC
>CAZTZW010000327.1:0-3892 GCA_964618085.1 uncultured Elusimicrobia bacterium | reverse complement strand
CGCGCGCCCCGGGCGCGCGCTGGTGGGAGGGCGAGAAGGCGGTGCTCCCCTCGCCCGCGCAGGCGTTCGCGCTGGCGCGGCTGCGCGCCGCCGGCGCCGCCGAGCTCGCGGCCTACCTGGCCGAGAACGCCGCGCAAGGAGCGCTCGCGCGGGTCTTCGGCGCGCGCGGCCCGAGCGCGCGGCTGGACGAGGTCGTCAAAGGAGCGGAGTCCCTGCCCTTCACCGAGGCCGAGCGCAAGACCTGGCTCGACGGCCTGATGGACTTCTTCGTCGGCCGGTCTTAGGCCCCTTCGGGCCAGACGCGCTCCAGCTCCTCGTCGTCGAAGCCGAAGTGGTGCGCCAGCTCGTGGCGCAAAGTGAGGCGGATCTCTTTCTGCAGGCCCTCGACGGATTCGACGCAGTCGAGGAGGTTCAGGCGGTAGAGGTAGACCTTGGCGGGGAGCACGCCGTGGGCGTCGGAGCCCAGCATCTCCTCGCGAGTCGCGCCGTCGTAGAGGCCCAGCAGGTCGGGCCCGTCCTCCATGTCCTCGGCCTCGAGGCCGGGCTCGTCCTTGGCCTCGATGGTCACGTTGAGCAGGAGGTCGCGCAGGTCCTGGGGGATGCGGGCCAGCTCCGCCTCGCACATGAGCCGGAACTTGCCGAGCGTGATCTCCTTCACTAGGCGATGGCTCCGGCTTTGCGCAGGAGGTCGAGGCAGGCGGCGTTGGCCTTGGCGGCGACCCGCTTCTCGTCGGCGTTGACGAGGCGGCCGTCCTCGACGACGAGCTTGCCGTCCACGATGGTGTGCTTGGCGCGGTGCGAGGAGCCGCAGAACAGCAAAGAGGCGACGGGGTCGCCGGCCGACCCCGCGTAGTCGAGGCCGGAGACGTCGAAGACGGCGACGTCGGCGGCGCAGCCGGCCTTCAGCTGGCCGATGTCGTCGCGGCCGAGCACGGAGGCGCCGCCGCGGGTGGCCATGCGCAGGGCGTCGCGCGCGGGCATGGAGGCGACGCCGGACTTCACGCGCGCGGCGAGCATCGCCATGCGCGCCTCGCCCAGCATGTCGCCGCTGTCGTTGGAGGCGGAGCCGTCCACGCCGAGGCCGACCTTGACGCCCGCGTCGAGGTATTTGCGGATGGGGGGCACGCCCGAGCCGAGGCGGAAGTTCGAGGACGGGCAATGCGCCACGCCCACGCCGGCCTTGCCGAGGCGGCGTATCTCGTCGTCGTTGACGTGCACCATGTGCGCGAGCCACACCGACTCGTCCATCCAATCCAGCGACTCGATGAAGTCGATGGGGCGCTTGCCGTAGCGCTCGAGGCAGTACGCCTCCTCGTCGAGCGTCTCGCAGAGATGGGTGTGGAGGCGCACGCCCCACTTCTTGGCCTGGGCGGCGGTCTCCTTCATGAGCTCGGGAGAGACGGAGAAGGGGGCGCAGGGCGCCAGGCCCACGCGCGTCATGGCGAAGCGGCCGGCGTCGTGGAACGTCTTGACCAGCCGCTCGCCGTCCTTGAGGATCTCTTCTTCGGCCTGCGTGCAGTCGTCGGGAGGCAGGCCGCCTTTCGAGACGCCGACCGACATCGAGCCGCGCGTCGCGTGGAAGCGGATGCCGAGCGCGCGCGCCGCCTCGATCTGCGCGTCCACGAGGCCGGTGAGGCCGCGCGGGTAGAGATAGGTGTGGTCGGAGGCCGTGGTGCAGCCGGTGAGCAGGAGCTCGCCCAGGCCGACCGTGGCGCCGAGCCCGGCCGTCTCGGGCGTGAGGTGCCGCCACACGGTGTAGTGATAGACGAGCCAGTCGAAGAGCTTGGCGTCCTGCGCGGCGGGCGTGGCGCGCGTCAGCGTCTGGACCAGGTGATGATGCGTGTTGACCAGGCCGGGGATGACGACGCAGCCCGAGACGTCCAGCACGCGCGCGCCCGGCTCGGCCAGGCCGTTGCCCACGGCCGCGATGACGCGGTCCTTGATGAGCACGTCGGCGCCGCGCAGCTCGGCGCCGGCGTCGTCCATGGTCGCGACGGCCAGGGCGTTCTTGAGGAGGAGGGAGGGCGCCACGGACGTGAGTCTAGCAAAGACGCTTTGCTACTATCGCGTCATGGCGAGCCTGAGACGCCTGGGACGACGAGGCTCCTATCACGATCCCGTCGGCGTATTCCTCCTCATCGCCGGCATGGGCGCGATGATGGCGGCGGCCGTCCTGGGGGCTTTCGCGCCGTTCTTCCTGTGGGCCCTCATCATCTGGGGGGTCTTCTCCATCATCATGCCGGAGAACGCGCCGAGCCCCGGCGCGGCCCTCCTCCTCCTGGCGCTCGGCCTCTCCGGGCTGTTCCCGTGCGTCATCGACGGCCGGACTCCGAGCCGGCGCGAGCTCGTCTCCTATCTGACGTTCGGCAATTAGCTAGAATCTCCTTAATGGAGCCCCTCTGGGCCGCTGACTTCGCGGGCGAGCTTCCGCGCCCGGGCGTCTTGTGCACCTTGGCCAAGGTGGTCGGCTCCGCGCCCCAGGCTCCCGGCGCCAAGATGTGGGTGTGGGTCGACGGCTTCAAGGGCACCATCGGCGGGGGGAAGTTCGAGTCCGAAATCCTCGTCGAGGCGCGCCGCCTGCTCTCCGAGGGCAAGAACGAGGCCTTCCTCAAGGAATACACCTTGTGCCGCGAGATGGGGCAGTGCTGCGGCGGCAAGTGCACCGTCTTCTTCGAGCCGGCGCCGCGCAAGCGCGCCGTGCACGTGTTCGGCGCGGGCCACGTGGGACGCGCTCTGGCCTCGGCCCTGCACGGCATGGACCTCGAGGTCGTCGTGGTCGACGCCCGCAAGGAGTGGGCCGACCCCGCCGCGTTCCCGGCGGGGACGAAGGTCGTCTGCGCCGACCCCGTCGTCATCGCGACCGCGGCCCCGTACGGCGAGCTCGACGCGGCGTGCGTGATGACGCACGACCACGCGCTCGACTTCGCGCTCGTCGACCTCCTCCTGCAGAAGCCGTTGGGCTACACCGGCCTCATCGGCTCCGACCATAAGGCGCGGACTTTCCGCGCGCGCCTGCCCCCGCCGCGCCGCGAGGCGTGGGACGAGCGCATGTACTGCCCCGTCGGCCGCCGCGTGCCCTCCAAGAACCCCAAGGCCATCGCCGTGTCCATCGCGGCCCAGCTCCTCGAGGAGTGGGCCTGCCGGCCGGCGGCCGAGCCCGCGAGGTCCGCGCCGTGAACCTGCGGGACTGCCACGTCTACCTGCTCGCCGCGGGCAAGGGCGAGCGCGCCGGCGGCCCCAAGGCCTGGCTCGAGCGCGACGGCAAGCCCCTGCTCCAGATGCACATCGAGTTCATGCGCGAGCGCTTCAACCTCTCGCAGGTGTTCATCTCGGTGCAGGAGACCTGGCTCAAGCGCTGCCTGGAGACGGACCTGCACGTGGGCTGGATCTCGGTGGACCCCGAGGGCACGCCGCTGGCCTCGCTCAAGCGCCTGCTCGCGGTCAGCGAGCGCGCGGCGGGCTTCGTCTACCACGTGGACATGCCGCTGTGGGAGGGCCAGGCCGCGACGGTGTTCCAGGCGCTGGTGGACGGCCTGGGCACGGCGTCGGCCGCGGTGCCGACCTACCAGGGCAAGCGCGGCCACCCGGTCCTGCTCTCCAAGGCCGCCGCCGCCGACATCTCGCGCCTCGACGCGTCGAAGGACCGGCTGGATACGTTCCTGCGCGAGTGCCACGTCGCCGAGGTGCCGGTGAAGACCCCGCTCATCCACGCCAACTGGAACGAGGGCAAGCCTTGAGCCGTTGGGCTCTCCGCGGACGCCGCGTCTACTGTCCTGAGGGGCCCCGGCCGGCGACCGTCATCGTCGAAGGCGAGAAGATCGCCGCCGTGGCCGGGTACGACGACCTCCCGTCGGGCGTGCCGGTCGAGGAAGCGGGCGACTTCGCCGTCATC
>CAZTZW010000326.1:0-3894 GCA_964618085.1 uncultured Elusimicrobia bacterium | reverse complement strand
GTCCGCGGCGTCCGTGAGCGCGGCGCGCGCGCCCCAGGACCAGATGGGCATGCTCGCCGTGAACCCGGCGTTCCAGCGGTCGCGCTCGCGGAGCACGGGGTTGTGGGAGTTGATGCTGCGGTAGCCGAAGTAGTCGGCGGTGGCGGTGACCTGCGGGAGGCGGGCGGCGCGGGTCACGGACTCCGAGCCCTCGGCGGCGTTCACCGCCTCGCGGGCGGCGGCCACGTCGGGCCGCTCCTCGACGCGGGAGAGGTAGGCGTCCAGGGCCGGGCGCGGCGCGAGGGCCGGGCCGGAGCTCACGGAGGGCTCGGCGGGCCGGCGCAGGAAGAAGGCCAGCAGGTCGGCGCGGGCGTCCACCTGGCGGCGGCTCTCCTCGAGCTGCGAGCGCAGGCCCTCCAGCTGCACCTCCTGTCCGATGGCGTCGGCCTCGCGGGCGCGGCCCACGCGCACGCGCTCGCGCAGCTCGGCGAGGCGCTTGTCGGCGAAGACGATGAGCCCGTCGGTGGAGCGCGCGTTCTCGCGCGCCTGCAGGTAGCCGTAGAACGCGCCGGCGACGTCGCCTAGCAGCAGCTGCTCGGCGCGGCGGCGCAGGTGCCGGCGCTGGCGCTCCGTGGAGCGCGCGGCCTTCAGCGCGGAGAGCTCGCGGTAGCCGCTGAGCCCGATCCAGGACGCGCGCAGCGAGCCGTCGTACTCCGGCCGGTCGCGGCCCTGCCAGGACTGCTGGTGGCGCAGCGAGAGCTCGGGCAGCGAGGCGCCCAGGGCCTGGCGGTACAGCGCCTCGGCCTGGCGCAGGGACTGCTCGCTGGCGGCGACGTCGTCGCTGGCGGCGAGCGCCAGCGCGAAGGCCTCGCGCAAGGTCATGGAGGAAGACGTCTGGGCCGCGGCGGGGAGAGCGGCGCTGAGCAGGGCCGCGGCGAGGGCTGTCCGCATCGTTCCTTTAGACGCGCTCCGGCGTCGGAAAGTGTCGCGCGCCGCGCACTAGGGCTTGAGGTCGCCCACGCGGGGGCCCTTGATCTTGAGGAGGGTCCGCTCGGCGTCGCGGACGTTGGCTTCGAGGCGGAACTTCTCCTCGTCTCCGGCGACGACCAAGGTGTCCAGGTGCGTGTGCTCCCGCAGGGCGGCGCGCAGGGCCTCCGCGCGGTCGGGCGCGCTCTTGAGCAGGACCTCGAGGTCGTCGGAGTAGACGCCGCGCGTGCGGTGGTATTCGACTTGGAGGTCGTAGAGCGCGAAGAGGTCCGTGGTGGCGCGGCCCCGCAGCATGAGGGCGTCGTACTCGGGCTTGGCGACGAAGAACCACCAGCCCAAGGCGCCCAACAAGGCCAGCCCGCCGACGGCGAGCGCGGCCGCGCCGAACTTGGCGGCCTTTAGGAAGGCGAAACGGCCGGGCGCGGGGTCGCTCACGTCCCCATTATGTACGCCCGCCGCGGGCCTGTCAAGCGCGGGCTACTTGTCGCGCGACTCGATGGAGACGACCGCGTCCCCCTCGAAGACCACGCGCGTCTTGTCGTCATCGGGATAAGAAGAGGGTCCGCCCACGCCGAGCCCCAGCCCGTAGCTCGAGGAGCCGCCGCCCATGCCGAAGCCCAGCCCCACGCCCGTGCGCGCGCCGCGCGCCCCGTACGCCCATATCTCCTGGGTCTTGTCGGACGTCTTGCGGGTGTAGACGCGGTCGGGCTTGCCCAAGGCGACGCGGACCTGCTCGGCCGTGAAGCCGACGTCGGCCTTGCCTTCCTTCACGCGCGCCTGCACGGCGGGCGGCCAGGAGTCGTAGGCGGCCTGGTTCTTCTTGATGCGCGACGAGGGCGAGCCGCAGGCGGTCAGGACGGCGGCAAGCAGCAGCAGTCGTTTCATGTCCTCATGGTAGCATCGGCGCCGCCCGCGCGCCCGTCAAGACTTTGTCAACGGATCGTCTCCTTCCTATGTTAAGTAGGATAGGGGGATGGAGCAGCGCCCCCTCGGCCGTTCCGGCCTGACCGTCTCGGTCCTCACGCTGGGGACGATGAACTTCGGGTGCGACTGGCACGGCGTGGGGGCCGTGGACGACGCGACCGCGTCTTCCTTGGTAGACCTCGCGCTGGAGCGCGGCGTGACCGTCCTCGACACCGCCGACATCTACGGCCGCGGCGCGGCCGAGGAGACCTTGGGCCGCATCCTGGGCGCGCGCCGCCGGCGCCTGCTCCTGGCGACCAAGGTCCTGGGCCGCATGCGCGAGGACGACCCGTCCTCCGGCGGCCTCTCGGCGCGGCACATCGCCGAGTCCGTGGAGGACAGCCTGCGGCGCCTGCGCGCCGACCATCTCGACCTGTACATGCCGCACGGCTGGGACCCCGCCGTGCCCGTCGAGGAGTGGCTCGAGGCCATGGACCGCTGCGTGAAGGCGGGCAAGGTGCGGGCCGTGGGCTGCTCGAACTTCTCGGGCCCGCAGCTGGCCTCGGCCCTGGGCGCCGCCGCGCGCGGGAAATGGGCGCGGCCCGAGTTCGACCAGGTCCAGTACAGCCTCGCGGCGCGCTTCTGCGAGGAGGACCTGGTCCCCGTCGCCGCGCGGGAGCGGGTGAGCCTGCTGGCGTGGAGCCCCTTGGCCGGCGGCTTCCTGACCGGCAAGTACCGCGCGGGCGCCCCGCGTCCCGACGGGCGCCGCCGCGTCCCGGGGACGGCGTTCCCGTCCGTCGCCGAGGCGCGCTTGGAAGGCGTGCTCAAGGTGCTCGACGCGGTGGCCCGTCTGGAGCGCTCGACCGTCGCGCAGGCCGCCCTCGGCTGGGTGCTGGGCCGCCCCGGCGTCGCCTCGGCCGTCGTCGGCGCGCGCTCGACCGCCCAGCTCGAGGAGACCCTCGGAGCCAAGCCCCTCTCGGCCAAGGCCGCGGCCGTCCTGGACGAGGCGTCCCGGTTATGCGCCTCCTAGGTCCGAAGGCCTGTTTCCCGCTGGGTCTTTGGACTCTCCCGTCGAGGCCCCGACGGCCCGGGCGCGACGGAGGCGCCCGGGCTACACTATGCCCATGAGCGGGATGCAGTTGTACGTGAAGTTCATGTTCACGCTGGCCGTCGGCCTCGTCGGCGTGGGCATCGTCCTGACCACCGTGCTCGAGACGCTGCTGCACGAGTGGGACGCCGCGCGCGACTTCGCGCGCTGGATGAAGGGCGTGACGCACGGCCGCCCGCACGTCGCCGACGTGAGCGCCGAGGACATCCTCCTCGAGCTCGAGAAGGGCCGCGTCGAGGGCCGCTACCAGCGCCGCGCTCCCTCCCGCTCCATCGACCGCCGCCGCGAGGCCCTCCGCGACATCCGCGAGGTCGAGAACCGCCTGTCCTCGCCCGCCGCGCCCGAACTGGTATAATCGCGCCCGCTTGAGGGCCGCGCTCCTCGCCTCCGCCGTCGGCTTCGGTTTGTGCGCCGCTTTCGGCGCGGGCCTGATACGCTCCGCCGGCCCCACCTACGACGAGCCCGTCCACCTGGCCTCCGGCTACACCGACCTCGCCCGGGGCTGCTGCCGTCTCAACGCGCTGGACCATCCTCCCTTGGCCGTGATGTGGGCGGCGTCGCCCCTGCTCGCGCTCAAGCCCGACACCTTTCCGGCGCACCCGGACTGGATGGGCGGGCGCGTGTACAACTACGGGGACCTGTTCCTCTTCCATAATAAGGCCGCTCCGGACCGCCTGTTGTCCCTGGCGCGCGGCTTCAACCTGCTGACGTTGTCCTTGCTCGTCTCGTTCTTGGCGGCCTGGTGGTCCTTCCGCTGCGCCGGCGCCCCCGCCGCCTTCGGCGCGGCCGTCTCTTTGGGGCTGTGCGTGCCGTGGTTCTCCAACGCCGCGCTCGTGACCACCGACGCGGCCTCGGCCGCGCTGTTCTTCGCCTGCTTCGCCGTCCTCTCCGTGCGCCCCCGCTCGCTCGGCCGCTGG
>CAZTZW010000325.1:0-3896 GCA_964618085.1 uncultured Elusimicrobia bacterium | reverse complement strand
GCGGCTGGAGAGCGCCAAGCCCCTGATGCACCTGCAGACCGTGGACCTGATGAAGAAGACAGACGTCATCGGCCAGAACTCGGTGCAGGCGGATATCACCACGGTGATCCCCAAGAAGAGGTTCAACTGATGGCTGCTCCCGCGGCGAAGGGCGGCCTCGGCTGGGCGATACTCGCCGCGGCGCTGGCCATCCCGGGCTTCCTGTTCTTCAACTGGTGGACCCACCTGAAGGCGGAGCGCCAGAAGTCCATCTCCCAGAAGGCCCGCGGACGCGTGCCGACGGAGGGCGTGTTCTCCACGCCTGCCCCCGACACGGGCCGGCTCGTCAACCCCGTGGCGGCCTCGACGTCCGCGCCCGCCGTGGCGGCCGCTCCCGTCGCCGCCTCGCCCGTGATGGACCCAGGGCTCGCCGTCGCGGCGGAGGCCGCGCCCGCGCCTACCTCCGCGCCCGCGCCGACCGACGGCTCCGCGGCGTCCGTCCCCGCCGGCGTCGCTCCTCCCTCCGCCGCGCCCGACGCCGCCGTGACGGCGTCCTCGGCCGCCGCCGCGGGCCTGACGCGCGACCCCACCCTCTCGCCGATGGACGTCGTGCGTCTCCAGCAGGAGGAGATGGAGCGCCGCCTCGCCGAGGAGCGGATGCGCGCCGAGCTCGCCAACAGGGGCAAGCCGGTCAAGCGCGTCGAGCCTCCCATCGAGAATTTCGTCGACTTGCAGGGCATCATCGCCAACGCCGACGGCGAGAACAAGGCGATCGTCAACGACGTCGTGGTCGGGGTAGGGGAAGAGTTCGAGGCGCGCGGCCGCAGCGTGAGGGTCATGAAGATCACCGCCGCGGGCGTGACGTTCCAGTACAAGAACAAACGGTTCGTGAAGAACGTGAACAGGGACGAGTAGGCAGGGGGACAACATGATGAAATTCCAACAGGATGGCCGTCGGACCCGGCGGGCGCGCGGCGCCTTCGCGGCGCTTCTCGCCGCTTCCGTGGTCCTGGACTCCGTCCCCGCCGCGGCCCAGCGCCGCCGCGGCGAACCCGAGGCCAATCCCGAGTTCCAGAACCAGCTCCAGGCCCCCGGAGCCGGCGGCGGACCTCTCGCCGAGGCCGAGTCCGGCCCCCTGGGCGCCGACGAGGCGCTCCCGCAGCGTCAGGTGCAGGGCGTGCAGATCGGCGCCGCGGCACCCGCCCGCAGCGCCGCAGAGCGCTCCGTGGCGCCCCTCGACACCCGCGTCACCGTCCGCGTCAAAGGCGCCCCTCTGGCGACCTTCCTCGACACCATCTCGGCGCAGGCGAAGGTCAACTTCATCATCACCGAGGGCTTGGAGTCCAAGCGCGTGACGGCCTTCCTCCAGAACGTCACGGTGCGCGAGGCCCTGCAGGTGCTGCTGGAGATCAAGGGCCTGACCTACCAGCAGATCGGCAAGAGCAACACCTACGTGGTGACGCCGCGCTCCAAGCAGGTGGAGAACCTCATCACCCGCATCTACACCCTCAACTACATCCCGCTCATCGCTCTCGGGCCCGACAGCGCCGGTCCCCGCCTGCTCACCTTGGGCGGCGGTTCGGGCGGCAGCTCGGGGTCGTCGTCGGCCGGCAGCGCCGGAACGGGGTCCAGCTCCGGCATGGATCCCAGCCAGGGAGGGACTCCCGGCGGCGCGGGAGGCTCCGGCGGCAAGGAAGGCTCCAGCGGCATCGCCATCGTGCGCGTCCTGCGCAGCGTCCTGTCCAAGAGCGGCCACGTCGAGCTGGAGCCGCGCACCAACGCCATCGTCGTCACCGATATCCCCGAGGTCTTCCCGCAGGTGGAGCAGATCATCGGCGAGCTCGACAAGAAGGCCCCGCAGGTCATGATCGAGGCCCAGATCGTCGAGATCGACTCCAACCGCTCCCGCGAGCTCGGCTTCGAGTGGGGCGGCGTCAACGGCGAGCTCGGCTCCTTCAAGGGCGGCGCGCGCGACACCACCTTCCCGCTCAACTTGCCGCGCAACCTGAGCACGGCGAAGTTCTTCGACCCGCTCAACCCCACCAGCGGCATCAAGAGCGCGCTGGGCTCGGGCGGAGAGAGCGGCGGCAACAACGAGGAGGGCAGCGAGCAGCTCTTCCGCGACAAGGGCATCCTGCTCACCAGCGTGCTCGACCTGACGGCCCTCCAGATCACGCTGCGGGCGCTGGTCTCGCGCTCCGAGGCCCGCTTCCTGGGCAAGCCGAAGATCCTGACGCTCAACAACAAGAGCGCCATCATCCAGATCGGCTCGAACGAGGCCGTGGCCCTCCAGAACACGCAGGCGTCGGCGGGCGGCGGCGGCACCAGCACGCAGATCCAGTCCGCCGAGCGCATGCCCACCGGCCTCGTGCTCAGCGTCACGCCGCAGATCAACCGCGAGGGCTACATCACGATGCTGGTCCAGCCCTCCTTCACGGACGTCCAGGAGGCGGCCATCTCGGTCGCTTCCGCGCGCGTCTTCAACCCGGTCCAGCGCGCCGCGTCGACCTTGGTGCGCGTCAAGAACGGGCAGACCTTGGTCATGGGCGGACTGCTGCGCTCCACCGAGACCAAGGTCGTCCGCAAGGTGCCTTTCTTCGGGTACATCCCCATCGTGGGCTGGCTGTTCACCAGCACCTCGAACCGCCGGGTGAACTCGGACCTGGTCATCTTCCTGACCCCGACGATAGTCTCCGATTGATATGGCGTCTTCCATACCGTCGATCGCGTCGGGCCGCTGGCGGCCCGACGTAGAGCCCCAAATTCACCTTTCATCCATACCCTCCACAAGCGCGGGGGGAAGTCCCCTGCTATAGTGGCGGTATGGGGAGAGCCGCACTATTGGGGAAGCGGGGCTTGACTTTCCCGGCCCGGAGGCTATACTTCGGTTAAAGGAAGGTAAAAGACCCCCTATGGCCCAGGACCTGGCGGAGATCCTCGTGTCGTCCGGCGTGCTCACGGCGGAGCAGCGCGATAAGGCGCAGAAGGTCGCCTCCCAGACCAAGAGCCCCTTCGGGGAAGCGGTGGTCAAGCTCGGTTTCGCCAACGAGGACGCCATCGCGGTCGCCCTGTCCAAGCAGCTGGGCATCCCCTACGCCTCGCGCGAGAACAAGATCCTCAAGCCGGAGAAGGGGCAGACGCTGGAGAAGCTCCTCCCCGAGTCTTACGCGCGCGAGAACTTCGTCCTGCCGCTCTTCGTCGACAACAACATCCTGGCCGTGGCCGTCTCCGACCCGGACAACGTCCTGCTCCTCGACAACCTGCGCCTGCTGACCGGCCACGAGATCCAGTCCTTCATCTCGACCAAGACGCAGATCATCAAGGCCATCGACGAGTTCTACCTGGGCTCGACCTCCGCCATCGACAAGGCGATGGACCAGAAGAACCCCGAGGAGGTCGAGGAGGCCCCTCAGGCCGGCGAGGAGCGCCTCAACCTCGACCAGATCACGGCGGGCGCGCAGGGCGCGCAGGTGGTCCAGCTGGTCAACGCCATCCTCAAGCAATCCATCCAGGAGCGCGTCTCGGACATCCACATCGAGAAGTTCGACGAGCGCGTGGTCCTGCGCTTCCGCATCGACGGCACGCTCTACGAGCGCACTCCGCCGCCCAAGCACCTCTTCCCGGCCGTCATCTCGCGCCTGAAGATCCTCTCCAAGCTCGACATCGCCGAGCGCCGCCTGCCCCAGGACGGGCAGTTCTCCATCAAGGTGCAGAACCGCATCATCGACCTGCGCGTCTCCATCTGCCCCTGCGTCTTCGGCGAGAAGATCGTCATGCGCTTGCTCGACAAGGGCGCCATCGAGCTCGACATCAACAAGATCGGCCTCGAGCCCAAGCAGCGCGACGACATGATCGAGGCGGCCAACAAGCCCCACGGCCTGTTCTTCATGACCGGCCCCACCGGCTCCGGCAAGACC